>DLFZ01000158.1:4288-8626 GCA_002482435.1 Christensenella sp. UBA7707 | reverse complement strand
ACGCACGGCAACCATGTCGCGACCTTCCTCGTCAAACGCAGGCGCGAAATGGGAATGGAATAAACAGAAAACCGCTTCAGGATTTTGATTTGGTTGCTTTTCTTATAGAAAAGCAACCAAAGACTTCTTTGAAAAAACAGAAGTTCACTTGCTGCGGAAGGTTGCATCCTGACATGTAGGCGGGGCAATGTTCTCATTGCCTCGCAGCAAAGTGCCGGAGGTTTGCTTGTTCATCGATGTACTTGTTGCCGAAATCGGCTCTACAACCACGGTGGTCAGCGCTTTTGGCGCGCTTGACACCGCACGCCCGCGCTTTTTGGGGCAGGGCTTTGCGCCTACCTCCGTTTTGGAGGGTGATGTGCGCGTGGGCCTCAACGGTGCCATCCGTTCACTTGCCGAAAAGTTAGGAACCGACGAAATCTCCTACGGTGAAATGTTTGCCACGTCGAGCGCCGCGGGTGGGCTTCGCATGTGCGTTCATGGCCTTGTGTACGATATGACGGTGAAGGCGGCAGAGGCCGCAGCTTTGGGCGCGGGCGCCATCGTTAAGCTCGCCACCGCCGGAAAGCTTACCGACTTTGACCTTGCGGATATGGTCGCCACAAAGCCAAACCTCATCATGCTCGCGGGCGGAACCGATTACGGCGAGCGCGAAACCGCGCTTTATAACGCTGAGCGCCTATGTAATTGCGGCTTGAATGTGCCCGTCATCTACGCGGGCAACGTGCAAAACCAAAGCGCAATCAAGGCGATGTTCGAGGCAAAAAACATCCCTGTTTACATCACGGAAAACGTGTACCCGAAGCTTGACAAGCTCAACATCGAGCCTGCACGGCGCATCATCCACGAGGTGTTTGCCGAGCACATCGTGAAAGCGCCGGGCATGGAGCATGTGCGCGACATGGTAAAAGGGAGCATCCTGCCTACGCCGGGTGCTGTGATGGAAGCCGCCCAGCTTCTTTACGGTGAGATCGGCGACCTTGTGTGTGTGGACATTGGCGGAGCAACGACGGATGTACACTCCGTTACCGCCGGTTCCGATGAAATTTCCGCCCTGCTCACAGCACCAGAGCCCTTTGCAAAGCGCACCGTGGAGGGCGACCTTGGGCTTTACGTCAACGCCCAAAACCTTGTGGATATGCTCGGTGCGGATACGCTTTCCCGTGAGCTTCAGCTTGATGTGGAAGATGTGATGTACCATTATGAGCCCATTCCGAAAACCGAGGCGCAGTTGAAGCTTACTGAACGGCTTTGCTTGGAAGCGGGGCGCGTGGCGCTATCAAGGCATGCGGGGCAGCTCCGCTACATCTACACACCTTCCGGCAGAAAAACGCTTGCCGAGGGAAAAGACCTTACTGCCGTCAAGTACATTGTCGGCACGGGCGGCGCATTGACGCGGCTTCCCGATCGGGAAAACATTCTTCGCTTGCTGGGTGATTGCAACAAAACCGGCATGATGCTTTACCCGCGCCCGGGTGAATTGAAGCTTTTGTTCGACGAGCACTACATTATGGCGTCGCTGGGCGCTCTTTCAAAACGATACGGAGGAGAGGCGCTTCTTCTTTTGAAGCAAAGCCTCAACATTGCATAATATGTATCCTGCGCTTACGGTAAACTTAAAAAAACTCGAGCACAACATCGATTTTTTGATGAAGCTGTGCGATAAAAACGGAATTCAAGTGGCCTTCGTTACAAAATGCGTGTGTGCGGATAGCCGCATTGCGAAGCTTATTGAAGCAAGCGGCGCATGGATGGTTGCCGACTCGCGTGTCCAAAACCTCGACGCGATTTGCACCAAAAAGCCGAAGCTTCTTTTGCGTGTTTCGGCCCCGAGCGAGGTTGAGGAAACCGTTCGTGCGGCAGAATATAGCCTGCAAAGCGAAATTTCGGTGATCCGCGCGCTCGGCGAAGCGGCGAAAGCCCAAAAAAGAAAGCATGGAGTTATCCTCATGGCGGACATGGGGGATTTGCGCGAGGGCATCTTTTTTGAAAACGAAGCACTTCTTCTTGAAACCGCCAAAGCGGTTTTGCAGGAGCCATGGCTTGAATTAAGCGGCCTTGGCACCAACCTCACTTGTTACGGTTCCATTGTCCCGAGCGAAGAAAATATGAGTGGCCTTGTACGCTTGGCCGAAAAGCTTCGGGGAGAGCTTGGGGTTGAGCTGCCGGTCGTATCAGGCGGCAACTCAAGCACGATGGGGCTTTTGGAAAAAGGTTTGCTCCCCAAGGGCATCAACCACCTCCGCATCGGCGAAGCGTTTCTTCTTGGGCACGATACCTCGCGCTTTCGCGTGATGGACGGCCTTTACGGCGACGCGTTCGTTTTGGAGGCCGAGCTTGCCGAGGTGCAGAAAAAGCCTTCCGTACCCATTGGTGAGCGCTACAAAAACGCGTTCGGCGAAGTGGTAGAATACCCCGATAAGGGCGAAATGTTAAGGGGTGTGCTGGCCATCGGCCGTCAGGATGCAGCGGTTGAAGGGCTTACGCCGCTCGACGCCGGCGTGGAAATTTTAGGCGCGTCAAGCGACCACATGCTTGTGAACCTTACCGCTGCGAACGGGCGTTTCCATGTGGGTGACAAGCTTCGCTTTGTGCCTGATTACGGCGCGCTTTTGCGGCTATACACAAGCGCTTATGTAGAGAAGCGGTATGTTTAAAGGAATTTCTAAAAAAAGGAAATGATGGCGGAGTCGTAGAATATTTCCGCTTTCAATACACAACACAAAAGGAGAATTTTATATGCCCGTTAATTTAAAAGGACGCTCGCTTCTGACCCTGCGTGACTTTACACCGGAAGAGATCCGCTACCTGCTCGACCTTTCCCACGACCTTAAGTCCAAAAAGCGCGCGGGTATCCGCAACCGTTTGCTCGACGGCAAAAATGTAGTGCTCCTTTTCGACAAAACTTCTACCCGCACACGCTGCGCGTTTGAAGTGGCCTGCTTTGACGAAGGCGCAAATGTTACCTTCTTGAGCAACAGCCAAATGGGCAAAAAGGAATCCCTTGAGGATACTGCAAAGGTGCTTGGCCGCTTTTACGACGGCATCGAATACCGCGGCTTCAAGCAGGAAACCGTGGAGCTTCTTGCCAAGCATTCCGGCGTGCCCGTTTGGAACGGCCTTACGGACATGTACCACCCCACGCAGATTCTCGCCGACCTTATGACCATCGAAGAGCATGTACATAAGCCCCTCAATAAGGTGAAGCTTGTGTATGTGGGCGACGCACGCAACAACATGGGCAACTCCCTCATGATCGGTGCTGCGAAAATGGGCATGACATTTGTAGGCATTGCGCCAAAGAGCCTGTTCCCCGAGGAAAAGCTCGTTGCCGCCATGCAGGAAGTCGCCAAGCAAACGGGAGCAAATATCAGCTTCTCGGAGGATATTTCCGCCGTGGAAGGTGCGGATGCCATCTATACCGACGTTTGGGTATCGATGGGCGAGGAGGCGCAGTTTGAAGAGCGCATCCGCCTATTGGAGCCGTACCGCGTTACCATGGATATGTTGAAGCGCACCAACAACCCCGAGGTGATCTTCCTCCACTGCCTGCCCGCATTCCACGATCTTGAAACCGACGTAGGCGTGGACATTCACAAAAAATACGGCCTGAAGGAAATGGAAGTTGCTGACGACGTGTTCCGCTCCTCCCATTCCAAGGTGTTTGACGAGGCGGAAAACCGCATGCACACCATCAAGGCCGTGATGGTCGCCACCATCGGCAACGTATAAAGGCTTACGCCTTTTCAAAAAAGTGTCTGACGCCACTTTTTTGAGCGCTTTGCGGTTTTTGCGCAACCGCCTCTCGCGCCTCTGGGCGCTCCCGGGCGGCGGTTGCGTAAGGAAAGCCTTGCGGAGCAAGGCTTAACGCTCGCGCCGCTCATGTCGCCGCTCGCGATGCAAGCCTCCGGTGGCATTCCCAGATCTCCAAGCGTTGTTGCCAAGCAGGGCGGAAGCGGAACTCCCGCTTCCGCCCTTTCAGATTTTATGAGAAAAAGCCGAATCCTAAAGAAGAAAGAAACCGGAGAAAGCTATGAACATCGCACCGGATTACCGTACATGGGCGGAAATTGACCTTGGCGCGCTGCGCCACAACCTTGGCATTGCCAAGGCTACGGGAAAAAAGGTGATGTGCGTCATCAAGGCGAATGCCTACGGGCACGGTGCCGTGGCGTGCGGACGTTTTTTGGAAGAGAATGGGGCGGATGCGTTTGCTGTGGCATCAATTGGCGAGGCGGCGGAACTTCGCGAGGCGGGCATCAAACTGCCGCTCCTCATCTTAGGCTATACGCCGCCCGAATACGTGCCGCTTCTTTTGGAATACAACATCGCGCAATC
>DLFZ01000158.1:0-4193 GCA_002482435.1 Christensenella sp. UBA7707 | reverse complement strand
CAAGGGGAAGCTGCGGCAAGCGACGCGGCGGAGGCCATGCTTCGCATTTGTGCGATGAAAGGGCTTGAAGTAGAAGGCCTGTTTACACATTTTTCCATTGCCGATGAGGCGCGCGGCGACGCGTATACCGCGTGGCAGCTGGAAAATTACCTTACGGTGCTAAAGCGGTTGGAGCGCGAGGGCGTTCGCCCGCCGGTGTGCCATACTTCAAACAGCGCATGCATTCTTTCACACCCCGAAACGCGCGTGGATATGGTGCGCGAAGGAATTATGCTCTACGGCCTTTACCCAAACAGCGTTCCGCAAGAAGGCCCGCTTCAGCCCGTGATGACGCTCAAATCCCGCGTGGTGCAAGTGAAGGACTTTCCCGCGGGAACAACCGTAAGCTACGGACGCACGTTTGAGGCGAGCGCGCCCATGCGCTGCGCGGTGATTTGCGCAGGGTATGCGGATGGGCTTCCCCGCAGGCTTAGCGGTAACTTTGAGGTGTTTATCAACGGCAAGCCCTATTCGCAGGTGGGGCGCGTGTGCATGGATATGTGCATGGCGGATATTTCGGAAGGCAGCGTGAAACGCGGCGACGAGGTTGTGCTGTTTGGTGCGGGCGGCATAAGCACCGAGCAAGCGGCGACGACGGTCGGCACCATCAACTATGAGCTGACCTGCCTTGTTACGCCGCGTGTGCAGCGCGTGTACCGCAACGGCTGACGTTTTTAAAGTATGGGGGGGATTGCTTTGACGGTGCTCTTTGCTGTTTTGGGCGTACTGGTTGTATTGAGCCTGTATGCTGGGCATGCGCTTTCCAACCATGTGGTAAAGCCGCGGCATTTTGACTACGAGCAGGGCGCGGCGCACGAGCGTACGTATTTCCATTGGGTGGAGGGCGAGTTTGACGCGCAGGAAAAGGAGCGCTTTCTTCTAAACTCGTACGACGGCACGCGCTTAAGCTGCATGTGGCTTCCTTGCGCGCAAAAAAGCAACAAGGCCGTTGTGATTGCGCATGGGCATGGCTGCTGCGCAGTCAACTCCTACAAATATGCAAAACCGTTTTTGAAGCGCGGCTACAACGCGCTTCTGTTCGACTTTCGAAACAGCGGCAAAAGCGGCGGGCGCGTTACAACCCTTGGGTTCAAAGAAAGGTTCGACTTGCAAGCGGCGGTGGACGAGGCGTTTTTGCGCCTTGGAGAGGGTGCAACCGTTGGCACGCACGGCGAATCGATGGGTGCGGCAACGGTGCTCTTGCAGGCATGTATGGATGAAAGGCTTGCCTTTGCCGTTGCCGACTGCCCGTTTTATGATATGCGCGAGCAGATCGTCTACAATTTAAAAAAAGACTATAAGCTGCCGCGTTTCCCGTTTCTTATGATGGGCGCGCTTTCCTATTTCGTGCGTACCGGTGGGCACATGAAGGAGATTTCCCCCCTTCGTGCCATCGAGAAAAAAGAGGGGCTCCCCAAGCTCCCCGTGTTTTTCATCCACGGCACGGCGGATACTTACATTCTTTCCTCGGCAAGCGAGCGCCTTTATGAGGCAAAGCGAGGCAAAAAGCGTCTTTGGCTCTGCGAGGGCGCAAAGCACGCGCGAAGCATTGCCGTAGATCCCGTGGCTTACGATGCACAGATCGGCACGTTTTTAGAAGAAAACGCACTTTAAGGGCTATGCACCTGCCTCGCCTGTTGCAAAGGCGTGCGTGAAACCTTACAATAGGTTTGGCGCAACGCGCGTATCCTGCTTTTTGCACATCAAAACATTTGAAAGGATCGTCCTATGAAGAAGCTTTTCATCAGCGCGGACATCGAAGGTACCGCGGGCATTGCACACTGGAACGAGACCGAAAAGAACATGGGCGACTATGCGTATTTTGCTGGACAGATGACGCGCGAGGTCAATGCGGCGTGCCTGGGCGCGCTCGACGCGGGCATCGAAAAAATCCTTGTGAAAGATGCGCACGACAGCGGCAGAAATATCAACCCCGCGCAGCTTCCCGTTGAGGCAAGCGTTTACCGCGGCTGGGCAAGGCACCCGTTTTGCATGATGTTCGGTTTGGACAAAAGTTTTCACGGCGTGGTGTTTACAGGCTACCACAGCGCCGCGCAAATGAGCACCAACCCGCTCTCCCATACCATGACCACGCAGAACAACTATGTGAAAATCAACGGCGAGCTTTGCAGCGAACTGATGATCAACTCCCTTACGGCGGCTTATGTGGGCGTTCCGGTATTTTGCGTGTGCGGCGACAAGGGCCTTTGCGAGTGGATCAAAACCGTAAACCCCAACATCGCCACGGTAGCGGTTTCGGAGGGCTTTGGCAGCGGCACGCTCGGCATGCACCCGGACGTTGCGGTGAGCAGCATCCGCGAAGCGGTGGCGGAAGCCTTAAAGCAGCCGCGCGAAAGCTGCATGTTCCCGCTTCCCAAGCATTTCGAGGTGGAAATCAACTACAAAGAGCACTTCATGGCATCTTCCAACAGCTTTTATCCGGGCGCATCCTTAAAGGATACGCGCACCGTAACCTTCCAGTCGGACGACTATTTTGAAGTGCTGCGGTTTTTCCATTTCGCGTTGTAAAAACACTCGGGAAGGCGGCAGAGCAAGCCATGAACAAGCTTTTCATCAGCGCGGACATCGAAGGCACCGCGGGCATTGCCCACTGGGACGAGGCCAACAGGAAAACGGGCGACTACGCATATTTTGCGGCGCAGATGACGCGCGAGGTTAACGCCGCATGCCTGGGCGCGCTTGACGCGGGGGTGCGGGAGCTTCTTGTAAAAGATGGGCACGGCAGCGGGCGCAACATCAACCCCGTAAACCTGCCTCGCGAAGCGCGCGTGTTCCGCGGCTGGGGCAGGCATCCGTTCATGATGATGTTTGGCTTGGACAAAAGCTTTCACGGCGTGGTGTTCACCGGTTACCACAGCGCCGCGCAGGCCAATACAAACCCTCTTTCCCACACCGTGAGCACACAGAACAACTACGTGAAAATCAACGGCGAGCTTGCGAGCGAGTTGATGATCAACTCCCTTACGGCGGCGTATGTGGGTGTTCCTGTGTTTTGCGTATGCGGCGATAAGGGCCTTTGCGAGTGGGTCAAAACCATAAACCCGAACATTGCCACGGTGGCGGTTTTGGAGGGCGTTGGCAGCGGCGCGTTTGGTATGCACCCGGATGTTGCGGTGAGCAGCATCCGCGAAACGGTCGCGGAGGCCTTGAAGCAGCCGCGCGAAAGCTGTATGTTCCCGCTCCCGAAGCATTTCGAGGTGGAAATCAACTACAAAGAGCACTTCATGGCATCCTCCAACAGCTTTTATCCGGGCGCATCCTTAAAGGATACGCGCACCGTAAGCTTTCAGTCGGACGATTATTTTGAAGTGCTGAAGTTCTTCCATTTCGCACTGTAAAAAAGTCCTGAGGGGCTCGGGGGCCGTAGCCCTCGGAAGCTTTCAACCGCCGCCAGCGACATGCGCGGTGGCGGCGGAAAGCCTTGCAGCGCAAGGCCTTCTTCTCAGGAAGCGCCGATCGTGCGGAACGCACAGGCGATTCCTGCAACCCTCAAAAAAGTGTCATCAAACTCTTTTTTGACAAGCAAAAGCGCCGGATTTCTCCGGCGCTTTTTGCTTTATAATTCAAAAAACCTCAAACGAAGCTTTTTTGCGCGCAATGCGCTCAACGGCCCTTACGATGCAGGCCGCGGCAATATAGTACAAAATGCCGATCATGGCTTCCCCAAGAAGAAGCGCTAAAAAGCGCTGTGCTTCAAAGCCCGTAAAAAGCATGTTGGCGGCTTTGATACCCCTTGTGAGCGGCAAAAGCTTTGAAAAAAACTGTGCCGCGTTTGGAAGCTGCGACAAAGGGAAGTTCGCGCCGCAAAAAATCATCAACACATAACTCATCAGGTTCAAAACAAAGTGCATGCTGTCGGTAATCAAACCAAATACGGAAAGAAGCACTCCAAGTCCCGCTGCTGCAAACATCGAGGCGAACGCCGCCAAGGCAAACAGCCATAAGTTGATGCACGAAAAATCCACGCTGAAGATGAGGCTTCCGGCAAAAAAGCCAAAGAATACCATTAAAAACGCGATTGCCGACGGGAAGAACCCATGCTGCAAAACGAGAGAAAGCTTGCTCGCAGGCGCAACGATGACGGAACGGATGCGGCCGAAAAAACGCTCCGCCGCAAAAGTGTTGCCGAGCCC
>DLFZ01000026.1:1522-2535 GCA_002482435.1 Christensenella sp. UBA7707 | reverse complement strand
CGCTCGGGATAAGCGCTTTTCCAGCGGTAAATGAGGTTGCCTGAAAGCTCCGTGCGCTCAAGCCTCGCGTGTACAAGCGGGAAAAGGGTTTCAAGAACCTTATGGAGTTCATAAAACGGGGCGAGCGTCGCCTCGTCCTTGGCCGAAATGGTTTCCACCCGCAGCATTTGCGCAAGGCCTTCCGCGTAACGTTGTGCTGCCGCCTCATCTTCAACGGGCGCTTCGGGCGCGAGCGTGGCCTTGATGCGCGCTGCGTTCACAGCCGCGGCCAAAAGGAGAAGCAAGATAAGCCCGCCAAGGAAAACAAAAACGATACCTACGGTTCCCATGTGCCACCTCCGCTTTGTTTTTGTGATGCGTAAAAATGATAAAAGATACTTATCTTCTCTATGATATTGCGGCACCGCTGTGCTGTCAACAACGCGAAGGCACGGCTGCGCAAACGGTTGCATCGCGGGTGCATTTTCAAAAAGATTTGCTGTTGACAAAGCCGAAGCGTGCGCATATAATGCAAAAAACCGCTGAGCGAGAGAAGTAAGCGTCGTACGACATGCAAAGAGAGCCGCCAATGGTGGGAATGCGGCCATGTCACGAAGCCGAATGGACTCGCGAGGGCAGCCCGAACGAAGTTTTTCAAGTAGGCGCTGACGGGACCTCCGCCCGTTATCAAGGGAGCGTGCATGATGGTGCGCGGAGCAAGCGGGCTTTTTTAAGCCAAATCAGGTGGTACCGCAGGAGTGTATGTTAAGCTCTTGTCCTGGAAAGGACGGGAGCTTTTTTGTTTTCAAAAAATTATATTGAGAAAGGCGGAAACGACCATGAAGGCAAACCCTTATCGCGTTACCCTAAGTGAAAGCAGGATGGTCGATTATTGGTACAACGTCCGTGCGGATATGAAACAAAAGCATGACCCGTACCTGAACCCCGGCACCTTAAAACCGCTTCAAAAAGAAGAGCTTCTTCCCGTGTTTTGTGAACAGTCCGTGGAGCAGGAATTCAACGATACCAACCGC
>DLFZ01000026.1:743-1485 GCA_002482435.1 Christensenella sp. UBA7707 | reverse complement strand
CGCGCCTACAACCTTGAAAAAGAGCTTGATACGCCCGCGAAGATCTACTTCAAATTTGAGGGCGGTAACACCTCGGGCAGCCACAAGCTCAACTCCGCTGCGGCGCAGGCGTTTTTTGCAAAGGAGCAGGGGATATCGGGCCTTACCACGGAAACCGGCGCGGGGCAGTGGGGGAGTGCGCTTTCCATGGCCTGCGCGTACTACGGGCTTGATCTTACTGTGTACATGGTAAAAATAAGCGCCACGCAAAAACCCTATCGGCGCGTTCTCATGAAAACCTACGGCGCACAGGTGATAGAAAGCCCGAGCAATACCACGCAGGCAGGGCGAAACATCCTTTTGCGCGACCCCGAAAACACAGGAAGCCTCGGCTGCGCCATCAGCGAGGCGGTGGAAAGGGCAGTCGGCGGCGGCAACGTGCGCTACGCGCTTGGCTCGGTGCTCAACCATGTGCTTTTGCACCAGGCCGTAATCGGCAGCGAAGCAAAGCGCGCCATGGAGGAACTAGGGGAATATCCCGATGTGGTGATCGGCTGCGCGGGCGGCGGCTCCAACCTCGGCGGCATCTTCTCCGAATACATGGCGGATCGCCTAAATGGAAAGTCAAACGTGCGCTTTGTTGCGGCGGAGCCTGCCTCCTGCCCGTCGCTCACGCGTGGCAAATACGCGTACGACTTCTGCGATGTGGGCAAAGTGACACCGCTTGCGAAGATGTACACGCTCGGTTGCGGCTTCATGCCTT
>DLFZ01000026.1:0-730 GCA_002482435.1 Christensenella sp. UBA7707 | reverse complement strand
AGCCCCGTTGTAAGCAAGCTTTATCACGACGGCTTCCTCGACAAGGCGGTGACCATTGCGCAAAGCGACGCCTTTGCCGCCGCAAAGCGGTTTGCCCGCGCGGAAGGCATTCTGCCCGCGCCGGAATCCGCCCACGCCATTGCCGCGGCCATCGACGAGGCGCTTTCCTACAAGGAACGCGGCGAAAAAGGAACCATCCTTTTCAACCTCAGCGGCACCGGCTACTTCGACATGGTTGCCTACGAAAACTACAACGAGGGAAAGCTTACGGATTATGTGCCGAGCGATGAGGAACTAGAGCAGGGTTTTGCAAGCCTGAAGGAAATCGGCGCGAACTCACTTTTCCTATAATGAAAAGTAAGCAAATGAACTTCATTTGGGGTTTGCTTTGCCGCAAAGTCTGCGGAGGAATAAGCAGGACAATAACACAATAAGAAAAAGGCTCTTCCGAATTGCATCGGAAGAGCCTCTCGCATGCTTTTTGGTTTTATTTCTTTTCTAGTTGCGCCGCGTAGTAGTTCATCAGGCAGCCATCCAGAAGAATCTGCTTTTCGTCGGGTGTAAGACCCTTGATGTGAAGCAGAATGTCTTCCACCTTGCCGGCCTTGGTGATGACCTTTGCGGGGATGTTTTCAATGCCTTCCTGCACCGCCTTGCGGACGTTGGGCACAAACACCATGTCGACCGCTTCGTATGCAAACGGCGTGCCTGCGTCGAGCGTGAAGGGCAG
>DLFZ01000086.1:5314-5439 GCA_002482435.1 Christensenella sp. UBA7707 | reverse complement strand
AGAAAGAACACGAAAGCAATCGCGCAGGCATAGCTGAGTTTGCCGCTTCGAAACGCATACAGGTACATCAAATACGACATGAAGCAGGATGAATTGCCGGGGCCGCCGTTGGTGAGCGCCAGCGC
>DLFZ01000086.1:5067-5221 GCA_002482435.1 Christensenella sp. UBA7707 | reverse complement strand
TCGATCTCGGCGGCCTCATGGTAAACGCGCGGAACGTTTTGAAGGCCCGCAAGGAAAATAACGATGAGGTTGCCGCTGAGCCAAACAGAGATCGCGGCCAGCGACGGCAGCACCTCTCGTGAGCCGCCCGTGAACATCACCTTGTGTATGCCAA
>DLFZ01000086.1:0-5034 GCA_002482435.1 Christensenella sp. UBA7707 | reverse complement strand
TACACGGCCATAGCGGGCAGCACATACGGTAGGTAAAACACCGCGCGGAAAAAGCCGCGGGCGGGAATTTTCCGGTTAAGCAAAAGGGCGATCAAAAGCGACCAAACCATGCCACCAACGACTGAAAGCAGAGCGTAGAGCACGGTGGCACGGATGGAGTCGATAAAATACGGATCCTTGGTAAACAAACGCACATAGTTGGCAAAGCCGACCCATTCGGGTATGCCCACGCCTTCCCATTTGAACAGGCTCAGCCCGAACACGGCGCCGAGCGGAACATAGGTGATGAAAATAAGGCCAATGAACGAAGGGATCAGCAAAAGATAAGCGATCCGTTGCTCCGTTTTTAACGCCCGGTTTCGGGTCAGCGGTCGTTTTTGCAAAGAAAACACCTCAAATCGGTTAAAATCAGGCGCGCCCGCCGCCGAAACGGCGGNNGCCCAACGATGCTACGATAAAGATCAGTTGCCGAGGAAGATGTCGTTCAAACCGTCGTAGCCGGCAGTGAGGGCTTGTTCGGCGGTTTGCTCACCGGTCCAGACGGGGCCGAGAACGGAACGGAGATAGGCGTTGAATTCATTGGTATGGGGTACATAGTACCAGCTGGTGGACTGCGCCTTTTCAAGCGCATAGTCAACAACCGCGGCCTTATAGGAATCATAATCCGGGAAGTTCGGGTTGTCTACCCATTTGTGGGTAAGAGCTTCGTCGGTGTAATACTTTTCAAGCATGGGCATCCAGATGCCGGTGGCAATGAGGCTGTCCCAGTTGTTTTCTTCCTGGGTGTACCACTTGATGAATTCCATCGCTTCCGCTTGATGCTCGCCTTGGCTGAACACGACCTGCGGGCCGGCGGTGCAGATGGTCACTTCGTTTTTCATGTACGGAAGGCGCGCCACACCATAGTTCAGACCTTCTTCGTCTCTCGCTGTGGAGAGGCAGGTACCTACGTTCCAAGTGCCGCCGGTCGCCATGGCTACATTGCCAGCAACGATGGAGCGCACGATGCCGTTGTCTTCCAAGCCCGCGTTGTACGGCATGACATGATCCACAAGATACAGGTCCGCCACCTTCTGGATGGACTCGATTACAGCGGGGTCGTTGATGGTGCAGGTTTTCCCGTCTTTGCTGTCCCAGCCGCCGCCGTTGGACAGTGCCCACACTTCGAGCTGCCAAGTCCAGTTATCAACAACACAGCCATACTGAACGATGTTGTTCACGTCGAAGTTAGGCGAAGTCGCGTTGTTACCATTTGCGTCAAGCGTTAAAAGCTTTGCGGTGGAAACGAACTCGTCCCACGACATCGGCTCGGTGGCGGAAGGGTACGCAACACCGGCGGCATCGAACATTGCCTTGTTGTAATAAAGAACCAGGATTTCGTTTGCAGCCGAGTACGCGACCGGCTTTCCTTCGCTCATGAAGGTAATGCTTTCCATGGGCATGGATTCGGCACCTTCGTACATGCTGGAAACGTCAGCCAAAAGCCCCTTCTGCGCAAAGTCGAGCACGCCGTTTTCGTTCATGATACCACAATCGGGCAGCTCACCGGCGGTCGCCATGGTATTGAGTTTGGTGGTGTACTCCTCGTTCGGGATTGCCATGACCGTCACTTCGATGCGATCCTGCGAGGCGTTGAACTTATCCGCCACGAGCTGAATCGACGCGGCTTCATCCGGCAGTCCCCAGTAGGAATAGGTGATCTGCACCTTTTCGGTGGAACCGGACGACTCGGTATTCTGCGGGGCCGCGGTTTCCGTTTGGGGTTCGTCTTCAGCAGCAGGCGTCACGTTTGCGGCGCACGCCGCGAGGCCGAGAACCATTATGGCGCAGAGCAGTAGTGCGAGCAGTTTCTTCATTGTTTTTCCTTCCTTCAATGATTTTTATTTTATACAGCAACTTCCTGCTGCTCGTATAATCTAAATGAGCGCCTTCATCCACACAAGCATCTCGCCCGGCTCCCGGTTGCCCCATAGGCAGTAGGGCATGGCGGTCAGGTGCGCGACCGTTTTTTCAAACTGCGGCTCGCCGTAAAGCGCATCTTCCTTTTCAAGGGAACGCGTCAGCCTAACTCCTTCAAAGCCAAGCTGTGGCAGCGGCCCGGGCAGCCCCTTCTGCGGGTCGTTAGAAGCGACTGGCTTTGCGATATCCGCATAAACGCAGGCAAGGTTGTCGCCGTTATCGGCCTGCTCAAGGCAGTACACATACGGCCCCAGCGTAAGCGCAACACGCCCTGCGTCAGCGCGCACGTTTCGGTTGGCCGCCACAAACACCGGGCGAACCTCGCCGCGAAGCTCGAACTGCTGCTTGCCCGCGCGTGATACGGCAAGCACCGCATAGCCGCTTTCAATAACGGGTGCGATTCTCGTACCGTCGAGATAAAACATCGGTTTTTTTATGTATTCGGGTACGCGCACACGCACGGTGAAGGGTTTGTGCGCACCTGCCTCCACGGAAATGCGCACAGAGCCGCTCTGCATATAATCGGCCTCCATAGAAAGGGCGACTTCCGCGTCCTGCAAGCTCGTACGCAGCGTGGAAGAAATAAATTGATTGATGTAAATGGACTTATCATCTTGCGCATAGATGTACTGGCCAAGCGATGCGAGCGTACGCGCGGCATTCGGTGGGCAGCAGGAGCACGCAAACCAAGGCTGGCGCACGGGCATTACATGGGACATGGAGGTGGAAGGCAGGCAGTTTTCGGGCCAAACTTCCAATGGATTTACATAAAAGTACCTGTTACCGGAAGCTGAAATGCCCGAAAGAACCGTGTTGCACAGCGCGCGCTCAACCGTATCGTAATACTTGGCGTGTTTGGTAAGCGAGGCCATTCTCTGGCCAAACATCATTAATCCGACAGAAGCGCAGGTTTCGCAGTACATTCTGTCGTTTGGCAAGTCGTAATCGACCGTGAACCGCTCAAGATGACCGGAGGAACCTATGCCGCCTGTAATGTACATGCGCTTTTTTGTGACGCTTTCCCAAAGCGCCTTGCACGCGTTCTTCATCGCATCGTCGCCGCATTCGCGCGCGATATCCGCCATAGCACTGTACATGTACATAGCACGCACCGCATGGCCTTCCGCAGTCGTTTGCTCCTTTGCGGGAAGATGCGTCTGTGCGTAGGCTGCGTCATAGTCACGGAATTCAGGAAAGATTCCCTCTTCTTTCCGGTTTTTGCGCTCTTCCAAAAGGTAGTTCGGTTCATGCCCGCGGATTTCGATAAAATACGCGGCAAGGTCGCGATACCGCGTCTCCCCCGTTACGCCGTAGAGGCGCATCAACGCGAGCTCAATCTCCTGATGCCCGCAATAGCCCTTATGCTTGCCTTCCTGCGGCCCGAACACCGTGTCGATCAAATCCGCAAACCGGCAGGCAATGTTCAAAAACGCATCCTTGCCTGTCGCCTGATGGTACGCCACGGCTGCCTCAATCATATGTCCCGCACTGTACAGCTCATGTCCCTCGGTAAGGTTGGTCCACCTTTCGCCGGGATGGTCAATTGTATAATAGGTATTCAAATATCCGTCACTCTGCTGCGCGCGCCCGATCAAAGCAATCAGTTCATCCGCGGTTTTTTCATACGCGGCACCGCTTCCGTTTTCGATGCAATAGGCAACAGCCTCCAGCCATTTGTAGGCATCCGTATCCCCAAACACAATGCCGCCGTGCGTCCCCTTAAGCTCGCCCGCCGCAATGCGGAAGTTCTCAATGCAGTGAGACTTTTCAGCGCCCGGCACGCGGTCGTTCAGCGCCTCCCACTGGTAAGGGATCATTTGCTCGGCGACCAGCGCCGCATAGCGGCCAAACAGCGGATCGGTTATGCGTATTTGGCTCAGCTTTGGTGCGTGAATGTTGTTTTTCATAATCACCCGATATGCTAAACGTTTTATTTTTTATGTGGATTTTGGCGTTTTTTCGAAGTGTTCTATGGTAAATATGGTAAACGTTTTCCTTGCGTGAATACTATATTACATCTAAAGCAGGTTTGTAAAGGGCTATTTTTGAATTTCAACAGAATATTTTTGCATAATTTGACGCTTGAAATAAGCAGTTGTACGTCCATCCCATAAAATACTTGCTATTTTCATGGATAACGTTTAACATATGAGGTGATTACGAAAGGATGTGGGAGCTTATGGCAACCATCCGTGAAATTTCCGAGAAAGCAAAGGTATCGATTGCCACCGTCAGCAAGGTTTTAAACGGCAAACGCGGCGTCAACGCGCGTACCCGCGAGGAAGTGCTCGCCGTGGCAAAGGCGCTCAATTACAGGCCGAATTTGAACGCGCGCTTTCTTAAGAGCGGGCAAAGCCGCACGATCGGTATCATTACCGAAGATTTGACGGTGTTCAATGCGCCCGAAATCGTGGATGGCATCGCCGCCGCCTGCGAGGAAAATGGCTATCATTATATTCTCGGTAACCTTCGCTTTTTCAAGCGGTACGGCAACGGCCCGAAGGACCTTGAGGAAAGCGCGGCGCTCGTCCATTCTACCGTAGACGATATGCTTTCCAAGCAGGTGGATGGCATCATCTACATCGGCTGCCACAGCCACGTCGTGGTTTCGTTGAGCGAACACAAGGAACCGCCGTTTGTTTGTGCCTACTGCACAAGCAAGGACCCGAACATCCCTTCCATTTTATACAATGATGAAAAAGCCGCATTTGAGGCAACGGAAGTGCTCATCCGCGCAGGCGCACGCAGCATCGGCATGATCGCAGGCCCCGCGGACAGCATCCACGCGCTCAACCGCACGCGCGGCCACCAGGAGGCTTTGTTTTTCCACAAGGTTCCTTACAACCCGCGTCTTACCGCAGTAGGCGACTGGGGACGCGACTGCGGCTTTACCATCGGCGAACAGCTTATCCGCGACGGAGCCACCGCAATTTTCGCACACAACGACCTTATGGCGATGGGTGTTTTGGATTACTGCAACGCAAACGGAATTGAAGTAGGAAACGACCTGCTTTTGATTGGGTTTGACAACAGGGAGATCGCCTCCGTATGCCGCCCGCCGCTTTCCACAGTTGC
>DLFZ01000082.1:4658-4890 GCA_002482435.1 Christensenella sp. UBA7707 | reverse complement strand
GTTTTCGATTTATTAAAAATGAATTTCGGCATGTGCATACAAGAAGCCCCGCGGCATATAACGCGGGGCTTTGTAGTATCTTAAAAGCCTTTTTGGGGTATGGGGGATTGCATGAAGCATTTTCAATGCATCATGCAAGGATATTTCGCCTACGGCGAACCTCCGGGGTTCTAAGAAGGCGTCACTGGCGCCTTTTTTGCCCCGTTGAGGCACCGAACGCGCTGTCGCACGA
>DLFZ01000082.1:0-4525 GCA_002482435.1 Christensenella sp. UBA7707 | reverse complement strand
ACTTTTGCGACATAGAAGAAGCCCCGCGGTAAATCGCCGCGAGGCTTCTTCTTTTTGAGTCGTTGCCTTCTTGCTGCTGAATCGCCTTACCCGCTATATCAAAAAAACGGGATTACCATTCGTCAGGGCCCCAAAGGGGCAGACGGGCAGGCGAATAGGGGTCGGGCGGTGTTTCCTCCGCACCTTCCTCCGCGTCGCGTCCGAGCACGTCCTGGCGCATATGCTTGTTGAACGTTTGATGAAACCCGTTCGCAAAAGCACGTGCGCGGAATGTGTTGATGCTCATGGGTGGCACCTCCTCGCGTTTATTGTCGGTAGACACACGCAACAACATACGTGCTCGGTATTGTAAAAAACAAGCAATTTTTAAAGCGCAGAAAATGTTTCGCCTTGGTCGCTCACGGCAGGCGGTGAACTGCCCGCCATTGCGGGTTGTGAATCTGCGGCTTCCGCTTGCGCGTTTGCTTTTTCGCGCATGAGGGAAAGCGCCTGTTCCTTGCCGTCAAACGTCATAAGCGCAAGGCCCACGTCCGGTGTTACCATGCCAATCTTTACAAGCTCCAGCACCAGCTCATTGTTGGCAAGCACCGAANNAAAAGCGGTTTTCGCGCTGCACCTTTACGGTAACGCGGAACTCGAGAGGCACATGGTTTTTCAGCGTCGTTTCACGGTTCAAAAGCCGCGCATTGAACACGGCGGGTGCATTTTTCGTGCTGTCCTCGCCCGCAAGAAAACGGTCGAAAATGGCAAACTCTCGTTCTACCTCGATTTCCTGCCGCACAGCCGCCTCGAATGCGGAATGCACCGCACGTGCAGCCATGCGTGAGCGCTTGCCGGAAAGCTCCTGCAAGGCCGCAATCGCCGAGGCCGCCGTAACGCCGCCGCGCGTCATGCCGCGCGAAAAATCGTTGGTGCCGCTTTCTTCGCGGATGGAGTTTCGCACGCGGTCGATGTATTCAAGAATGTACGCGGGAAGCGGCGCTGTGGGGAACCATGTTACGCCGTTTAGGTTTTCACCGCGATGCACTTCTTTTGACCAATCCCTAAGATCGTCCGCGTCGAAGCCACTCGCGCCCGTGACCAAAAGCTTGTTACGCGAGGCCATGAGTGCGTTTTTCAAAACGATCTGGTCAAGCTTGTCAGCATAGCGCTGCTGGGTTTCGAACATATCCACAAACCCGAACCCCAAGCAGGAACCCCTGCGCGGGAACAGCGCCGTAAGTACAAAGGGGTACTCGCCGTGGGCATAGTAGCCGTCGGGCTTTTGCTCGCGGCTGTCTTCCAAAAGAAGCCCTCCGGCGAGCTTTTGCATGTGCACGCGATGAAGCCCTAACGACGGGTCATATACGCGCTTCCAGCATTCGATGAGAAGAATGGAGTCGTGGTCGCGTTGGTAAAGCACGCCGTCGCGCAAGCGGTTGATAGAAAACGCATCCGGCCTCATTTCATTTGCAAAGGCAGGGTAGTGCTGGGAAAACCATTCCTTGGTGTAAGGTGCAAAGCGGAACACCGCGCGCGAATCCTGAATGCTGGTGCAGCACGGGTCAAACAAAATGCTGCGCGCGTCGGCATGCCGCAAAAACGTGCCGCCGAGCCCCGCGTTGAGTACGGCGTCAAACCCCGTTTCCTGCACCATGTAGCCGTACACCAAAAGGTCGTGCATCAAGGCCGCGTATTCGTCGAGGTAGCCGCAGCGGATGTGGTTTTCGCGGATGGCGGCGCTTAAAAGGCCCGCTTCGCGCGTGTAGCGCGGGTCGTCGGCCACAATGACTGCCTCGGGGTAACTGTCCATCAAATCCGCACGGACGTTTTCGATGGTGGATTGCAAAATCGGCGTGTGCGGGCGCGGCTCGTTTTTTTCCGCCTCCGGCACACCATACCAGTTGTCGCCCAAATAAAGGCGCTCGCACCGCTCGAGGCGCGCCCATTCGGGCGCGTAGGCCTCGCGGTATTCGTTGAAAAGCGCATAGGAGCTTTCCGCTTCCTGCGCACGGTTGAGTTTCATGGAGTTCCTCCTGCTTTTTGTTATTTAAAAAAGAAGCGGGGTATAGGGGGTAAACAAAACTAGATCGTCAAAAAGCCGCCCGCTTGCGGCGGTTCGGAGAGTGGGTCGTAGGGTGCGGGCTTTCGCGCGGGCATATGAAAGGAAAGCCCTGGGCGCGACATAAGCGCATAGCGAAGCGACTCGGGTGCGTGATCTTCACCGTCGGCGGCGTCCTCGCGGTTGTGCCGGTCGTAAACAAGAAGCGGCAATGTACGGATGAGGTTTTCACAGCAGGCGAATACGGTAAGGCGCGGCTTGCCGTCCGCCGCGTCGGCAAAGTAGGCGCGTATGCGCTGCCAACCTGCCACGCGCGCATTGTCGGCAGGCGTTACACTCACGCCCGAAAGGGAAAAAAGCTCCGCAATGCTTTCGCCCTCAAAGCCGCCCTCGCTTTTTAAAAGCGCACCGCGCTTTTGCCACATATCGGGCGACGAAACGGTGTAGGAAATGACTTCGCCCTCCGAAAGCGCGAGCACGCGCCGCGCTACCTCGTCGGCCCGCATGTGCGTTACATAAAGCTCGCGGTAGGTAAATACGCGGCCCTCGGCGTCCACCGCGTGCCAAAGCACGGCGCAGGGATCGTTGTACCCCCAGTCGATGGAGCGGAAGCGCTTCCACCAAGAGGGAAGGGAAAAGGGCGCACATACATGCTTTTCGCGGCGGAATTCCGAAAAATACTGGCCTGAGAGCGCGTCCCAGTCTCCATCCAAATGTGCGCGGCGAAGCGCTTCGGGAAGGGCCTCGAGCTGGCGCATATAGTTGGGGTCGGCGGTCAAAAGGGCGGCGTTGTCCCACACGCGTGCGGGAATGAAGGCATAGTCCTCGGCGCGTTCGCCCTCGCGATAGGCACGGTCGATGAAGAGCCGCTTCACCCATGCATGCCCCACGTTGCCGGGGTTGCAGGTGTAGTACATGCGCGGCTTTACGTCAAGCCGCGTGGTGCGGTTGCAGGTGGCGATGAAGCGCATCGGCTCCTCGGTGAAATGCGTGGCCTCCTCAAGGCCGATTACGTCGTATTCCTGCCCCTGGTATTGGTAAACGTCCGTTTCCGCATCGCAGTAGCCAAGCTTGAGGCGCGAGCCGTTGGGGAAGCGAAACACGCGCTCCGACGCGTTGTAGGCTGCCACACCGTAAAGCTCCCGTAAAAGAGGAAGTACATGGTTTTCGCGCAGCTCGTTGAGCGTGCGCCGTAAAAGAAGTGCGTTGAGCGACGGATAACGAAGCGACAAAAGCACAAGCTTTCGGCGCATCGCCCAGCTTTTGCCGCCGCCTCGCGCGCCGCCGTAGGCGGTATGCCGCGCGCGGCTTAAAAAGAACTCCTCCTGCCGCTTGTTGGGAACGCCCTTAAGCAACAATGTTTTTTCGATGGCAAATCCCTCCCGTTTTCGGGCGCAAAAAAACCGCGTCTGACAAAGACGCGGCATCGGGCGGTTGTAAAATGGGGCGCAAATCCTTTGCTTCCCTATAAAAAGTATAGGCGTACCGCCGTGCGTTTACAAGTGCGGCATTGAAGAAATTTACGGGTGCCGTTTGTGCAAGCTTTCAGTTTTTAGTACCGAATTCATCCCTGCGACTGCTTTTGGCGTTGACTTCGGTTTGCGTACGTGGGTATCATAGAAGCGTAAAAACGAACAAACGTTCGAATAAGGAGGGCGAATATGAAGACATCTATCAACCTTGAAAACCACATGGTGTTGCCCGCAGGCGCCGAGGAGCCTCGTGGCGCGGCGCGTCGATATACGAAGCATGAGCAGGAATTGAGCGCCTATGCGGCAACAGAAAGGCGGCTTTACGCCGTGCCGATTTTACGCGAGCGCATTGCGGACAGCCGCGAGGAGCTTGCGGAGCTTGAAACGCTGGGCGTGGAGGCACTCAGGCAGCATTCGATGTCGCTTGTGAAGATTTTGCGCCCGGGCATACGACTGACGCCCGAGGAAGTGCACGCGGCGCAGATGGCGGAGCTTCGCGGCAGGCTTGCGGCGGACGAGCGTGAAATGCGAAAAATGCAGGCTGCGCTTACCTGCGTGGAGGACGACCCCTATTATCAGGCGCTGGAGCTGAAATATTTCAAAAACGCGCGAGATCCGGAGGTAGCTGAAAAGCTCTGCTGCGATCCAAGCACCGTGCGCCGCAACCGCGCACGGCTTGTAAGGCGGCTTGCACTGCGGTTGTACGGCGCGCAGATGATGTAATAGGGCGGGAACAGCCGAGCGTAGCGCAGGCTGTTTCCGCAAGCCACAAAACAACGCCTTGAAAGGGGCGATCAAATAAATGGGCCGCAGCGCAAACCCTTGCGCTGCGGCCCTTCATAAAGGCGTAAAAGCAAGATGCCGGTTCAACGTCCCCTTATTCTTGAAGCAGGCTTAACCCGTATTGCGCGTAAAGCGCCGCAAGGCTCCCGTCGGCGTTCATTTCGCTTAAAAGAAGGTTAAAAAGCTCAACAAAGGCTGGGCAATCGGTGGTGCAGGCCATGGCGTAATC
>DLFZ01000140.1 GCA_002482435.1 Christensenella sp. UBA7707 | reverse complement strand
GTTCTGCCGCACGAAAGTACTCGTATTCGATCTGGTGTGACGGAACATCAAACGCAAGCCCCAGTTTGCCGTACAGAAGCCCCTCCGATTTTAGCCAATCAACTTCTAGGTTGTTTGGCCGCAGCGCAAGTTTTAGCTCATCAAAAAGCGCCTCACCCTGTTTTTGCAACTGCTCCGCCGTGATACCCATGGGGTTCTCTGTAGCGTGGCTCAGAATGGCTTTCGCGCCCGCCACATAGTTAACATGTGCTGTGTATGCCAAGGTATGCCCATAANNGGGGGCGCTTCATGTTTATACCTCAACTTATCCGATGTGGTTTTTTCATGCTACCACATCCGTTGAGGCTTTACAAACCTAGCGAGCACATATCTTTCTCAATAGCGCTTGATCACCACTGCAAAAACAACGGTGGTCGCACCGGAGAGCAAAAGCGAAAGTACAAATTCCACCCCGCAGCAAAGCAAAAGCAGCAAGGTAATAAAAAACACAAGCCCGTTTCTGAACGGACCACGCCTGACGCAACGGTTGTTGATGTAGATGGTGGATGGTCTTTTTTGTATCAAGTCAATCGCCCCTTCCGCGGAAAAACCGCCCATTTGGCGGAAATTCCGTCCTATTCCAATATACGCCGCGCGCATTTTGCATGTTCACGCCATTTCGTGATATGGAATACATTATGGTATGTATTAGCTTCGGGAGGCTTCCATGGCAAACATCATCGTTGAGGCAAAGGATATTTGCCTGACTTATCACGACCTTTCCGGCGAAACGGAAGCAATTTCTCATTTGAGCTTTGCGGTACAGGAAGGCGAATTCGTTGCGATCGTTGGCCCTTCGGGCTGTGGGAAAACGAGCGTTTTGTCTTTGATCGCGGGGCTCATGCCGCCTTCGAGCGGCGAAATTCGCTTAAGCGGCAACGCGCCTGGCTACATGCTGCAGCGCGATCATCTTCTCGACTGGCGCACCATCGAGGGAAACGTTCTTCTGGGATTACAGGTAAAGGGTCTTCTTAGCGAGCAAACGCACGCGCTTGCCCTTTCCCTTTTGGATACCTACGGTTTAAGCGCATTTGCCAACAATTATCCGCGTCAGCTTTCTGGAGGTATGCGCCAAAAGGTGGCGTTGATCCGCACGCTCGCCTTCTCACCAGATCTTCTGCTTCTTGACGAGCCGTTTTCTTCGCTCGATTACCAAACAAGGCTTCGTGCGTCCGACGAGATTCACGACATCATCAAGAACGAAAAAAAGACAGCCATTCTTGTGACGCATGACATCGCCGAGGCGATCTCCATGAGCGACCGCATTCTTGTATTCAGCGCCCGCCCTGCAACCATAAAAAGCGAGCACATTGTTACGCTCACTGCCGAGCCGCACCCGATCGCAAGGAGAAACGCACCGGAATTCAAGGAATATTTCGATAAAATCTGGAAGGAGCTCGACAACGGTGAAACAAAACGTTGAAATTTCTTCGGAACACAAGGCGTTTTTGGATGCAATCAAGCGCAAGGACCGGTTTGTTACCGTTATGCGCTACGCAATTTTCGTTATTTTTCTGGTTTTTTGGGAGATTGCGGCGCGCACTGGGCTGATTGACCCCTTTATCGGCAGTTCGCCGTTTCGAGTCGTCGCCACCATCGCAAGGCTTTATACAAGCGGTGATCTTTTTATGCACATCGGCATCACCCTTTTTGAAACGGTGATCGGGTTTGTACTGGGCACGCTTCTTGGCACGCTGATCGCAATTCTTTTCTGGTGGAGCAAAACCGTTTCACGCATTCTTGACCCTTATCTTGTGGTGCTCAATGCACTTCCTAAAATTGCGCTTGGGCCAATTCTGATTGTTTGGTTTGGCTCGGGCATCAAAAGCATCATTGTGATGGGACTTTTTATTTCGCTGATCGTCACCATCATGAGCGTACTTGCGGGCTTCAATGAAATCAGTGACGAAAAGCAGCTTTTAATGCGCACGCTCGGTGCAAAAAAGCTGCAGATTTTAACAATGGTGGTGCTTCCTGCCTCAGTGCCAACCATCATCAGCGCGCTGAAGATAAGCGTGGGTATGAGCTGGGTCGGCGTGATCGTTGGCGAATACCTTGTTTCCAGATCGGGTCTTGGATATTTGATCGTATACGGCGGTCAGGTGTTCAAGCTTGACCTTGTAATGGCGAGCATCGCCGTATTGTGCGTGCTTGCGGCGCTGATGTACTACGGCGTTTCCTACGCGGAAAAAAAGCTTGTGCAATGGCGCATGCATGGATAGCTTCATTATTATAATGTAAACATAAAAACTCCCGTAAACTACGGGAGTTTTTTGATTCCGCCGCTTTTTAAGTCAGAGAAGAACGATGCGCGCATTGACATCCCCGTTTTCTATGGTGAGCCGTGCGATAGAAGGCCTTCCCTTATGCGGAAGTGCAGCGCTGCCAGGGTTGACGCCAAGAACGCTCCCCCATGCTTCCACAAGCGAAACATGCGTATGCCCGAACAAAACCGTACCGCACATAAGCTCCTGCGCCCGGTAGAACACGGCCTCCACACCCTGCTTGACGCTGTATTTGTGCCCGTGTGTTAAAAAAATCCTTGCGCCACCGAGCGTAATCATGAGTTCCTGCTCGGCTGACATGTCAAAATCGCAGTTGCCGCGCACGGCATAAATAGGAACGCCCGCAGCACTTAGCACGCGGCTGTCGGAGGCATGGTCGCCAAGGTGAATCCACGCGTCCATGTTTGGAAGCGTGATAAGCGCCCGCCGTAGCGCGCTTTCGTTGCCGTGCGTGTCGGAGATGACGCCGATGTTCATTCTCTTTCGCGCTCCATAGCCTCGCGCAAAGCGGCAAGAGCACGCGCGCGGTGGCTGATTTCATTTTTTTCCTGCGCGGAAAGTTCCGCAAAGCTTTTGCCCGAAGGCTCGTATAAAAACAGAGGATCATACCCGAAGCCGCCAGTGCCGCGCGGCGAAAACAAGAGCTTCCCCTCTACCGTGCCGATTACCGTAATCGGTTCACAGTTTCGCCGCACAAGCGAAACCGCGCTCACAAAGCGGCAGGTACGCTTGTCCACAGGCACATCCTTCATTTCCGCCAAAAGCTTTTCGTTGTTTGCGGCGTCGTCATGCCCTTCGCCGGCGTAGCGGGCGCTGTATACCCCCGGCGCGCCGCAAAGCGCATCCACTTCAAGGCCGCTGTCATCCGAAAGCGCTGCATCCGCATCGGAAACGGCAAGTACCTCGCGTGCCTTTTTGAGGGCGTTTTCCGCGAAGGTCTTGCCGTCTTCCACCACGTCGATGTCGATGCCTGCATCCTTAAGCGATTGGATGCTGTTGAAGTATGGAGCGAGGATGGCTTTGATTTCCGTTACCTTGTGCGCGTTGTTGGAAGCGATGATGAGCCTCATTCATGTTCTCCTTTGTAGTAAAAACCCAAATTATTTTCCGTACTCGTTGGCGTAAAGCGGCGCAACGGTTTGCGCGGCAAGCGCATCGTAAGGCTGGCCGTTCACATACACTTCAAGCATGGATATGGGCGCAACGCCCGCAAGCGTTAAATAAAGCGAGTCGTACGCTGCCTGCGCAAGCCCATCCACCTGATCCACAGCCTTAAAAGCGCTGTTGAAGTTAACAACAGCCGCGCCGTCGGCATACGAGAGGCCGAGCATCTCCGTGCCCTCTGGGAAAGCGTTCATGAGCCCTGCGAACTTCGGCCCTTTCAAAAGCTCGCGCACGGCGCTTTCAAGCGTCGGCTCGATGTTGGTAAGCCGTGTGACCGGCACATTGAGGCTTGCCGATTCGTTGGGGTAGTAAAGCGTAAGCCGATAGGCGCTGTCGGTAACGACCTGCTCTTCGGGTTCTTCCATGTTCAAAGGAAACGCGCTCATGGCCCCGGTGATATTCGTACCGTTTTTAAGCGATTTCAAGGCTTTTCCCTCGACGGTGATACGCACGGTGTCGATGGAATCAAATTCCACAAGCGTGTTCACCAAGGAAGTCACCATGGCCTGTTCCGCTGCGGCGGAGCCGAGGTCTGTAAGGCCGCTAAGATCGAGTGTTGCACACTTATCGTCCGCAATGCGGAGCGTGTAGGTGACACCTTCGGGAAGCACGGTGTTCAACCCAAGCGCGGCGGCACTTTCCTGATTGCCGTTTTGATCCACAAGGTAGCTTAGGGCCGCCTTGCCGATGCCCTCCTCCCACGGAATGAGCTTCATCACCGGCACCACAAAGCCCTCGTCGGAAAGGTAGTACAATACTGTGCGCCTGTACCCCGCCTCGCTCGAAAGCCCATCCTCATAAACGCCCTGCGCATCCTGCTTGCAGCCGGCAAATAAAGAGCACAGGAGCAGCATACACACCACCATGCCGATGAACCTGCTCCGCATACAAAAATCCTCCAATCGGGGTTTTTGTATATGGATATTCGGCAAATTGCCCAAACATACCGTTTAAATGCCTGCAATCACAGCGATTACGGCACACGGGGGCACCCTTTTTAAATGTTACTGCTTTTGTGCAATGTGCTTCACGCTTGCCTCATCCGGCGTAACGTAGGCAGTTTTGTTGGTGGTGTAAATCACCATACCCGGTTTTGCGCCCGAAGGCTTTTTTACATATTTGCGGGGCGTATAGTCTACCGCAACGTTGCTCCCACCTCGCGCGCGGCTGAAATGGGCCGCGAGAAGTGCAGCCTCATAAAGCGTTTGCCGGCCCGGCTCCCCGCCGCTTTTTACGATAACGTGCGACCCTGGTATGCCCTTTACGTGCAGCCAATAATCCTCCCCGTCGGCAAAACGCAGCGTCAACTGGTCGTTCTGCGCGTTGTTGCGGCCAACATAGATTTCCGTTCCCTCCGAGGAAATATAGCACACAGGTTTGGAGGGCGGCAGTTTTTGCGGCTTTTGCTTTGTTTTTTCACGCTTGATGTAGCCAAGCGTTACAAGCTCCTCGTGAAGCTCCTGTAGCTCCGCATCCGTGCTGCATTTATCGAGGTTGTCGAACTGCCCCTCTAAGTAGGAAAGTTCCTCAAGTGCCTGTTTGCGCTGCGCTGCGGCCATTTCCCGCGCCGCTTTTGCTTTTTGATACTTTTTGAAGTAGCGCTGCGCGTTTTCCGAAGGGGAATAACGCGTATCCATCGGCACCATAACCGCCTGCGGCGGGTCTTCATAGTAGTTATAAAGCGCAGCTTCGGCGATACCTCTTTTGATCGTATGCAGATTTGCCGTGATCAGCTCGCCAAAAAGCCGCAAACGTTCGGTTTCCTCCGTGGCCCCCAAAGCGTCGTTGTAAAGCGAAAGCTTTTTTTCCACACGCGCGAGGTTGTTTTGCAGGATCCGGCGCACGGAGGCGCTTCGGCGGGAAATGCGCTCCGTAGCATCCAACTGCTCGTAATACGCGTCAAGCGCTGCACCGAGCTTTGCTTCACGCCGATACGGAACACCCTTTGGTGCAAACGGAAAAACGCCAATGGGCTCGCCATATTCGTTGAGCGATATGCAAGCTTCAAACTTTCCGGCTGCAAGTTTTTCATAAAACGCCTTGAGTGCCAAAGAAAGTTCGTGTTTTTTTTCGTCGCTTAAGGTGCTTAAATCGTTTGTATCCACCGTGCAAAACGCGAGGCTTTGCGCCATCGCGGGGGAAAGGCCGAAAAAGGCATTGGAAAGCGCCTTGTCAAGCCTGCCTTCAACCTGAAGCGCGGCATAAAAATCGCCTTCCGACGAAAAAAACGGTTTTTTCTTTTCCTGCGGGGGCGGCGGCGCGTAAGTTAGCCCGGGCATGATAAAGCGAACATTTGATACACCCGCGCCCACATGGCGGGCCGCGTCGAGTATGACGTTTGCTCCGCTTAACAAAATGAGGTTGGAATGTTTCCCCATGATCTCGCATACAAGCGCATAGGTTTCCATATCGCCAAGCTCGTTTTGCGCCTCGACACGCAAAATCAGTGTTCTATCCAAAGACGGCTGCTCAACCGCTATGATGCGGCCGCCTAAAATACGCCTTCTAAGAAGCATGCAAAACATTGGCGCGTCCTGTGGGTTGACGCGTTTAAGTTCCGTCAGCTGTGCGCGCCCGTGCGCAGCGGAGGCGGAAAGCAAAAGTTTATGGTTTTCGCCGCCCGCACGGACATGCAAAAGAAGCTCGTCCTTTTCCGGTTGGTAAATTCTATCGATTTTTCCGCCCGTGAGCACCGCACGGATTTCCGCAGCGGAGGCGCACAGGTTCAGTCCATCCATTGCCATGAAGTTTCCTCAAACAATCCTGTTTCTTAAAATACCGATCCCTTCGATTTCGACCTCCACCACATCCCCTCTTTGCATGGGACCGATGCCCGCAGGCGTTCCCGTAAGCACCACGTCGCCCGGAAGAAGCGTCATACAAGCGCTCATGTAGCAGATGAGAGCATCGATGCTATGCGTCATCATAGAGGTGTTGGAGCTTTGCTTTTGCTCGCTATTGACGCGTGTGGAAATCGCGACGTTCTGCGCGTCGAGCTCTGTTTCGATCCATGGTCCAAACGGGCAGAAAGTATCAAAGCCTTTGCCGCGCGTCCACTGCGGGTCACCTTTTTGAATGTCGCGTGCGGTAATATCGTTTGCGCAGGTGTAGCCGAAAATATAGTCCTTGGCGTGCCCCGGCTCCACTTCATGCGCGCGTTTGCCGATCACAACGGCAAGTTCCCCTTCGTAGTCGAGCCTTTGACTGAGTTTGGGGTAAACCACGCCATCTCCGTTCCCGACAGCGCAGGTAGACGGCTTTAAAAAAAGAAGCGGCTCCGCAGGATGGCCTTCTTTCATTTCCTCCGCGTGCTCCCAATAATTTTTGCCGACGCAAACGAACTTGGTTGGCTCACACGGGTGCAAAAGCTGCGCGTCGGCAAGAGGATATTCCCTGCCGTCGTAGAATATTTGCTCAAATGGAGCGCCGCTTAAACGAAGGAGCTTGTCCTGTTGTAATACGGCGTAAAAAACCTCGCCGCCATGTTGCGCGCGAACGAACTTCATAAAGAAAAACCTCCTGATTTGGATGAGTTTACAACGTTTCGATGCACGAGCAGGAAACCTCGTAGGCCGTGCGCTCGGTTATGGCACCGTCGTCGAGCGCCTTTTGGTAGATGCGGCTTTGAAGCCTGCCCTGCACATGGAGCCTTGCGCCTACCGGAATATCCTTTGCAAAATGCGCGTTTCTCCCCCACGCGATGCAGGGGAGATAATCGGACTTGTTATACGAACGGTTCACCGCAAGAAGAATGTCGCTGATTTCGCGCATAAATGGAGTGGTTCGAAACATCACAGGCTTACACAAAAAACCCGTAAGATCCACTTCGTTTTGGTGGGGCTCACCGTCTGCCGCCTCGACTGCGCGCGCGAACAAGGTAATAACAAGCCTGTTGCCGTTTTCCGAGCGCTTGTTGTACGAGCGAAGTTGCCCGTAAATACGGATTTGCTCACCAACCTCCGGCATCCTTGGGCAGACGCGGTTTGGGATGGTGACCGGCAACACATCCCCCACGCCACTCAACCGCGCAACATACAGCTTTACCGAATAGAACGCCTCTCCATAGAGCCTGTGGTCAAATTCCGCATCCTCGTGGACGATGCCGCATACGCATACAGAATTGTTTTCATTGGCTTTGATCATAGCTTTTCGGCTCCTCATGTTGGATGCTAAAGCGTATGCAAAGCCGGTGTCTGTTATGATTGCTTTCTGTATGCACCTATCACAACGTCGTCGAGTATGGCCATCACCAAAAGGTTTCCTTTGCCTGCGCGGTTGTCGATCAGCACCTGTTCGGTGTTGAACACGGTTTTTGTGCCATGCGCCTGCACCACCACGAAATCAAAGGGATCTCGCACATAGAATGCCGCCGCAACACGCGTGCCGTTCGAGCCGTTTTTCTTGAAATCGAAGGCCTTCAGGCCCTTGCCGTTACGCCCTTGAAGCTCATGATCGAATACGAAGCTGCGCTTTGCGTAGCCCCTGTCGCTGATGATCAAAATTTCACCCTCATCGCCAAGCTGGGTGAAGAAGGTTACAAAGTCGTGTTCTTCAAGTTTTACGCATTTTACGCCTGCGCTCACGCGGCCCATCTGCGGCACGGTTTCCGTTTCGAAGCGAATGCTCATGCCCATTGCGGTCAAAAGCAAAATACCGGCTTCCGCCTTGGGCTGTACGCCGAGAAGCTCATCGCCGTCTTTGAGAGAAATGGCTGCAATACGCTTTGTTTTGGTTACATATTCCGACGCCTGCGTGCGTTTCACAAAGCCCTGCTTTGTAAAGAAAAACAGCTCGCCTTCTCCATTTTCTAAGAAGCAGCTCACGATGTGCTCCCCCTTCTCAAGTGTAAGAAGCGAGTTGAGGAACACAGGCTTCGCGTTGGGGCGCGTTTCGGCAATTTCCTCCACCCCAAGGGTAAAGGCATTACCGAGGTTGCTGAAAAGCTTGAGCTTTTTGTCGGTATCCGTATCAAGAAGCGCGGTGATGTTTTCACCTTCAAGCTGTTCGGCGCTGAAAAGGCGTTTGGGCATGCGGCGAAGCTTTTCGCCGTCCAGAAGCGCCACCACAACATCCTCTACGACCTTTAGGTCGCTCTGCTCCACGACGATTTCGGTTTCACCGTCGATAAGCCTTGTACGCCGCGGCACGGCATAGCTCTCCTTGATGGCGAGCAGCTCCTTTTTGATGACACCGCGAAGTTTTTTGGGCGAATCAAGAATGGAAAGCAGCTCCTCGATCGCTTTTTTCACTTCTTTGTATTCACGTTCAATACCAAGAAGTTCAAGGTTCGTCAGGCGCTGCAAGCGCAAATCGAGGATGGCCTGCGCCTGCACCTCCGTGAGTGTGAACCGCGCCATAAGGCCCTCTTTTGCGACCTTGGGCGTTTTTGAGGCACGGATGAGAGCAATGACCTCGTCGATGTTCAAAACGGCGATCATGAGCCCCTCTAAGATGTGCTCGCGGCGTTTTGCCGCTTCAAGGTCGAAGCGCGTGCGGCGCGTCACCACATTCTCCTGATGGCGAATATAATGGTCAAGCACTTCCAAAAGGCCCATCTGCTGCGGCTTGCCGTTTGCAATGGCCACCATGTTGACGCCGAAAGTCAGCTGCAAGTCGGAATACTTGTAAAGGTATTGGAGAATTTTTCCGGCATCGGCGTCTTTTTTGATTTCGATTACCGCGCGGATGCCCGTGCGGTCGGACTCATCTCGGATGTCCGAAATGCCGGAAAAAAGAAGCTTTTTTTCCTGACTGAGCTTTAAAATATCCTCGAGCGCCTTCGCCTTGTTTACCTGATAAGGAAACTCGGTAATAGCGATGAGTTTTTTTCCGTTTTTAAGCGTTTCGATTTCCGCGTGCGCGCGCATGGTGATTTTGCCGCGCCCTGTTTCATAAGCCGTGCGAATTTCATCGGAACGGAGCAAGTAAGCGCCCGTCGGGAAATCCGGACAGGGCAGCACCTTCATCACCTCGTCAAGCGATGATTCCGGCTTGTCCATGCGCAAAACCACCGCGTCGATGGTTTCGCCAAGGTTGTGCGGCGGAATGTTTGTGGCAAGCCCCACGGCAATGCCTGTCGCGCCGTTTACCAAAAGGTTCGGAAAACGGCCGGGCAAAAGATCGGGC
>DLFZ01000049.1 GCA_002482435.1 Christensenella sp. UBA7707 | reverse complement strand
TAGTGGCATGGCGAATCCCGGTATGTCTCATTCAGTTTTTCCTGGTATCGATGACATTGGTCTCCCGGTCATGAAGGCAATGATGGGGGGGACAGTGTGGTCGGCAGTTGTCCTGCTGGTGGTTTTTCGTCTGTTGCGGTTGTTCCGCTCAGGCGATACCAAAGTGCTTTTTGGCTACCTGCGCAGCTTGTTGTATGCCTTGTGCGTGCTGTTCACCAGCGTGATCGCACTCTCGTGCGGCGGCATATTGGTAAACGGCCTTTCAAACATACAGCGCGGCATGGATGGCGTGATGACTGTTGTGCGTTTTTTGGTGGCGGCGCTGCCGTATGTGCTGGACATTGCCATCACGCTATCAGCGCTCACGCTACTGGATGTGCTTCTTTCGCAAGATCAGAGCGGAACTGCCGATTGCGCCGACAAGCTCACCAAGCTCTGCTGCGTTTCACTGGGTATTACAGCAGCGTCCGTGGCAGCGCTCAATGTACTTCAGCTTGTGTTGTCGCAGTGGCTCTCTGACATTGCAGTCAGCGTTGATGTTCCAATCATGAGCATTGTGTTTGTACTTGCGATTCTTCTCGTCTCCCGCCTGATTTCGGAGAACCGGCGGTTACGGGATGACAACGATCTATTCATATGAGGGGGTGTCGATATGGCAATACAGGTACATCTTGAGGATGTCCTGAAAAAGCGAGGCATGACCTCAAAGGAGCTTTGTGCGATGGTGGGGATCACCGAGGCAAATCTTTCTATATTGCGCAGCGGCAAGGCCAAGGGCATCCGGTTCGGAACGGTCAACAAGATATGCTATTATCTCGAATGCGATGTGGGAGATATTTTGAAATTCGACGGGAATTTGGAGGACGGGGATGAAAACGAATAGGATTATCATCATATTTGTCTGCGTGGTGCTAGCATTCTTCACGCTGGGCGCTACCGATGTGATACACATGGCCAATGCCGTGACGGGTGAAGGAAATGCAGAAGGCCGCATGATCGGCGTGTTTGTCACAACCCAGCCGCTTGACCTTTTCGATATAGAGGGCTATTTCAACGATAACGCCGAAAAAATACTGTCCGACGGCGAGATTGGCGAGAGCATAATTGAAAAGTATCAAGACAGGCTCTATGCTACGCTTGTTGAAAAATCTTATACCAACGAGGAGACCGGCGAGACGAAGGTGATACAGGAATACGTCTTTGAAGGGGTCGAGGGCATCAGCTACTTTTCCGCACTGTACACTGACGATGTAAGTACCTATCGCGGAAGCAGCGGTGACGATGCCATATCAGATGGAAAGGTGGCGATTTCCTCCACAGATGAGGGCGAGAGCGTATCTTTAGAGGGGACGATCTATGCTTCGACCACAGGAGGGCCGAACGCATTTTACTACAATCCGGTCTATCAAACAGCTCAAGGCGAGGTTTACGTCATGACCGGGCAGGGTATGTCCTACGGAGGTGAAATCACCGACGGAATGTCCGGTTACTACGAGCTTAAGCAAGAAACATCCACTACCTCTGACAACGAGTCAGAGACGATCAGTTCCTATGTCAAAATTGGGGTATCCTTTATGGCTGCGCCAAAGAGCGTGAAACTAATCCAACTCGATGGCGAAAGCAACGTGCTATCGCGAGAGGAATACGCACCCGGAAAGCTGCCGGATAGCTTGACCGTGGAGCCGAATACAGAATACATTGTCGTTGAAACGAGCTCAGGCGGTACAGGCTTCAGTGAGACCATTGTACGAGAGCTTTACCAGCCGGGCGACGAGAGTTTGTTCGCCTTCTACTGCCGAGACGACGGCATCTTAATCAAACAGCATTGCTCAATAGGGTGGAAGGACTGATGCCCTAGTAAAGCGCTGAGAAACGGATGGACTTGACCGCCTTTTTCTGTAAACCTACCAAGATAACGCCAACTCAAAGCGAATGCGATCTTGTTGGCTTCGTTCCCGTGGATAAGCTAAAGAGAGCGGAACCGGCATGATCGAAATTATACCTGTTCCGAAAAATCGCACATTGCTGCTTTATAGCGCCTTGTCGTTTCGGCAGGGCTTTTTCTTTATAAAAAGACCAAGCCAGACGCGCCGCGCCCAAGCCCCACGGGTACATAATGGTTTTTAGAGAAACATAACAATACATATACAGCCCGAACCAAAGCAACAAAGAATTTGCAGCTTTGGTTTTTTATTGGGTATATGGATGAAAATGCTGGAAATAATAGCATCAACACTAAAACCTAGGGGGCTATACATAGCATGAATCAAGCGATTGAAACGCGCGCCGCCCATGCGGGCTGGAAGACGGAGGAAGAAAACCTTCTCTTTGCGGAAGTGGAGCGCGGCCGCGAAAGCGGAAAGCCGCTCAAGGCGGTGTTCGACGCCGTGGCCAAGAAAACTGGGCGCCGTCCCAACAGCATCCGCAACTATTACTATGCAAGGATCAAGCAGGATGAAAGCCGCGCCGCCTGCGCGGCGCACTGCACGGCCTTTGTGCCGTTTACCGATGCGGAGATCCGCTCGCTTTTGCGCACGGTTTTGAGTGAGCAGGCAAGAGGCGTATCGGTACGCGCCTGCACCCTCAATATGGGTGACGGCGACAACAAGGCCATGCTTCGCTACCAGAACAAATACCGCTCGCTTATCAAAAACAACCCCGAGCTTGTGCATGAGGTGGTTGCGGAGCTTCGCGAGGAGGGTGTGCGCGCCGTTGACCCATGCGGGGAAATGCCCGCCGTGCGACGTGCCGGCCGCCCGAGGAAAAGCGCCATGAGCCTTGTGGACGTGATGAGCACCGTCGTAAACGACCTCGACAAGGTGGAAGGACTCGACGTGGTGGCGTTTTTTGAAAGCCTCGGCACACTCGCCATCAGCGCCGCAAAGGGCGCGAACATGCGGCGCGCGGAGGAAGCGGCAGAAAGCGGCGAAACCGAAGCCACACGGCTTAAGGAGCAGAATGCGGAGCTGCGGACGCAGCTGAAGTCTCAGCAAAATGAGCTCGCCGCGCAGCGCGAAAGGTTCAACGCGCTTCTCTCGCTTCACCGCCAGCTCATGAATGTGAACCGCGAGTTTTTGGGCATGACGGGCGTTGTAAAAATGTCGTCGTTAAGCTCGTANNTAAAGATGTCGTCGTTGAGCTCGTACATCAAGGATCTTTCCAGAAACGTTGAGGACTGCGAACGGCTTTTGCCGGAATACGTGAAATAGTTTATTCGGAAAAACCTCGAAAACGGATCCTCCTGTTGGAAAAAGCGGAGCGCGTATGCGGCTCCGCTTTTTCTATTTTTTAGAAAAAAAGTCGGGCGGCACACAAACGGCTATGCTATCCTAAGTGTAACTTCATGGCCGTGAGGTATGGGAAATGAACTACTACGAGCGCATTCAAAACGCCATTGACGAGTTGGAAAACAACCTCGAAGGGAACATCAGCATTGCGCGGGCAGCGCGGGCGGCGTTCATGTCGCAGTCGAATTTTTACCGCATCTTTTTTGCGCTCACGGGAAGGTCCGTGAAGGAGTACATCAGGCTCCGGCGCATCAGCCTCGCCGCGGCGGAGCTTTCTTCGGGCGCGCGCGTAATCGATCTTGCGGTAAAGTACGGCTTTGAAAGCGGTGACGCTTTTTCGAGGGCTTTCCGGCGCGAAAGCGGTTATTTGCCAAGCGATTATAAAAAGCAGGGGAAAAACCTCATGCCGTTTGAAAGGATCAACGTTATGGAAAAGTATTTTGACATACAGGACAAAGAGCTTCTTGAAAAATATCCGGACATTAAGGTTTTAAAGGAGCTTTCGCCCATGCGGGTCGCTTACTATTGCTATGAGGGGAAGGACCCCGAAAGCCACGCGTTTGCCGTTATGGCGGATTGGCTCAGGAGAAACCGCCTCAGCGTGAACGAGCGCAAGCTTCGCATTTTCGGCTACAACAACCCAAGCCCCGCCTCGCCCGAAGAAACGGAGTATGGCTACGAGGTATGCGTTACCATCGGCGACGACGTGGTTGTAAACGACGAAAATGTGAAGGAGAAAACCCTTTCGGGCGGCCTTTACGCCGTAACGGGCGTGAGGCTCGAGGGGGAGGGCGACATGGGAGAGGCCATTATGAAGGCCTGGCAAAAGTTTACAAGCTGGATGAAGGACAGCAAGTACATCTACGGCGGCCATCAGTGGCTTGAGGAGCATTTGGGCTTTGACGAAAACATGAACCACATCGGCGGCATCGACCTTTACCTGCCTGTTGCCTTAAAGTCCGAAAACAGCGACGCGACGGTTTCGTTCGTACACGTTTCGCCGATGCTGACAGCGTCGTTTGAAGCCACAGGTAAGGACGCCGCGGAAAGGGCGCGCGCGTTTCTCCTCGCGTGGGCAAACGAAAAGGGGCTGTTTCACGACGGCAAAGCGCACCGCTTTTTTGCAAACTACAACAGCGAGCGCATCGGCCGCAACGACTTCCGTTTTCGAATGTACGTTTCGGTGGACGAGGGCTTTTCGCCCGATCACCCCGAAATT
>DLFZ01000062.1:5261-5452 GCA_002482435.1 Christensenella sp. UBA7707 | reverse complement strand
TGGCGCCTGTTCTACGATACCATTGAGGTGGAAGGGCGGCATAACCCGCGCACGCGCATGGGGCATATGCCCAAAAGGTATTGGCGCTGCATGACGGAATTTGCAAGAAACGACGGAGCGCTTTGTGATGAAAGCGCACTTTTGCAAACGGCGAAGCCCGCCGCTCTTATGCCGCCGGAGCGCGTGGAACC
>DLFZ01000062.1:0-5243 GCA_002482435.1 Christensenella sp. UBA7707 | reverse complement strand
GCATAGCGCGCCAATCCGAACACGCTCAAATGGCATAGCTTGGCCGTGTTTAGATTGATTTACTATGCTTAGGATAGGCAGGTTTGGGCTGCCAAACATTGCGCGCGTGTAGTGTGTATGGTAAACTCTCCTTAAATTTAGGCTTAGAAGCCAATTTTGCCAGCGGAGGATTTGCCGTGAAACATACAGCGATGCACAAACGAATCATCTTTTCCTTCGTTGCGGTGCTCACGGTTTGCTCGGGTGTACTTTTTCCCATTGCGGCATCCGCCAATTCGGCGGAACCGCCGGTCAGCATCGTAATCATAAACAACGCGCCTGCTGAGCTTACGATGGAAGCCGAACTGAACGGTGAATTCGTGCTTATGTAAAAAAGCACGGCAGGCTGGGAGGGCTACTACAAACTCCATTCTTTTGATGATCCTTCCGCCGTGGATCATGGCGAACGCCCCATGGCGCTTTGCGTTAACCGAACCGGTGAAGCGCAAATCATTTCACTTCCGGCCGAGCTTTTGTATTACAAAAACGTATTCACGCTTAACTTTTCTAGCATGACGCTGAGCGAGGGGGTACTGCCATTAAGGCTCGTGCTGCTCGTTGTGCTGCGCGTCGTTCTCACGCTGATGCTTGAAGGTTTTGTTTTTTACTTGTTGCGCTTTCACGATAAACGAAGCTGGATGACGTTTTTTATCATTAACCTGATTACCCAAGGGTTTTTAAACACCGTGTTATCCGGCGGCTGGATCAATGGCGGCTATTTGCCGCCTTCTCTCATTCTGCTTGAGGTTCTTATTGTGATCGTGGAAATTCCTGCGTTCCTTATTGCGCTAAAGGAGGGTAAGTGGTGGAAACGGCTGCTGTATGTGGTTAGCGCAAACCTTTTAAGCTTGCTCCAGGGCGGCATACTTTTATCATATTTGCCCATCTAGGATGAAAAATGCATTTTGATCTATAGAGATATTGCACAATTTAAAAGGAAGAATTATACTTATAAATAAGTATAGGTATGACAAAAAACGACAATTTCCGTAACGCATGTTTTAGCCTCAATCGTGATCGTTCGCGACGTGGGGCGCACAAGGATTATGCGCTGAACGGTATTGCTGGAGGGGAGGCAAATGACGATGATCGGCACTGTTGTTCTAGCAAGCCAAATATTTGCCGGGCCTTTTGTGCGAGACGTTTTTGCAACCGTCAGAACTTTTTTGATCGTTAACGCGCGCGAAGCAAATGCGGCGGAGCTTGCCATTATCAGCGTCCTAGTCGTTCTCATGCTTGTCCTTCTTTACATTGCGCGAAACTTGGGTGCCTCCAAGCGGGAGCTTGAGCGCTTCAACGAACTTCGCAAGGCTTTTTTTAACGCAGAGGATACCGTTACCTACCTGAAAGACGAGCGCATGCGTTTTGCGTTTGTCAATTCTGCTTTTGAAAAGTTCAGTGGGATGAACGAAGGGGAGATCATCGGAAAAACTTCGCAGGAAGTGCTTCCCGCCGCCGTCTCCGACATTGTCCGCCAGATAGAGGCTGAAGCGCTTGAGGATATGCGCATCCAGACCGGCAATGTGGATTGGGAACGTCGCGTCTACAAAATTACGGCATTTCCGGTAAACATGCTCAACGGCAGCGTAGGTGTGGGCGTGTATCTGCGTGACGTTACGTTGGAGCACAGCCATATGAAGTTGCAGCAAAGGCTTCTGAAGCGCAACGAAATTTTGGTGGACGTGCTCAACGGCAGCTTTAAAACAAGAGAAGAACAACTTCAATATATGCTTTTGCAGGCGCTCGAACTGACCGAGAGCAAGTATGGCTGCATTGTACTTTATGACCAGCAGAATGACTCGTTTTCCGAAGCTACGCTTTCCAGCTCTGTCGCCGGCGACTTTGGCGACAAGCTTGCCGGGCCGGTTGTACCTGATTTTTTGATCGACATCTATCAGGAAGCAGTGAAAACAAAAAAGCCCATCATCCAAAACGACTATCAGGAATACCTTGTCCAAAAAGGAAAAGCATCTCCCTTTGCTCCCAATCCCATGCGTTACCTGTGCGTTCCTGTGGTGATTGATGGGAATATTCCGGCCGTGGTGGGTTTGGCCGATCGGGAAACCCCTTATTTTGGAAATTCCGCCTATGAAGCGACGCTTTTGATGAACACCACATGGAATGCGCTGGAACGCCGCGAGGCGCAGGAAAACTTAATCTTTGCGCGCAACAAATACCTGCAGACCATTCTCTCCATCGGCGACGGCGTGATGGTTGTGGACAAGCTCGGGAAAATCGACATGCTCAACACCGTGGCTGAGAAGCTTACCGGTTGGTCGCTTGAAGAAGCCAAGGGCAGGCCGTATACGGAGGTTTTTGTACTTCAAAACGAGCGGCATCCCACCGCGATGGATCCGATAGAGCGCGCGCTCACAAGCAACACCGTGGAAACCATGGAAAACGATGCTGTTTTAACCTCGCGCCGCGGGGAACGCTACTTCTTGGAGGATAGCGCCGCGCCCATTCGCGACGAATCCGGAGAAACCGTGGGTGTTGTTCTTGTGTTCCGCGACGTTACGGATAAGCGCGAGCAGCGCGGCCGCATCGAGTATCTGAGCATGCACGACTCGCTGACCGGCCTTTATAACCGCCGTTATTTCGAAGAGCAGATTCTTCGCTTCGATACGCCGGAAAACCTGCCGATCAGCGTAATCATGGGTGACGTAAACGACCTGAAGCTTACAAACGATATTTTTGGTCATTCCGCGGGCGATCTTTCCATTGTCCATTCCGCGCACGCCATTCAGAACGTCTGCCGCACGGGTGACATTGCGGCGCGTTGGGGCGGCGATGAGTTTGTGCTGTTGCTTCCAAAAACGATGCCCGAGCAGGCGGCCCTCATCGTGGCGCGCATTCATGAAGAAATGTCCTCGCGCCGCGTCGCGGCGCTTCAATGTACCATGTCGCTCGGATACGATGCAAAAACCGCGGCTGGTGAGGATATATGGCGTGTTCTCAACAGCGCAGAGCAAAAGATGTACGCCGAAAAAACGACCGACAGAAGCCGCCTGCAGTCGAGTACACTCGATGCCATCGTTCAAGCGCTTTACAGCAACTCCCAGCGCGAGCAGGAGCATGCCGAGCGCACAAGCGCCTACTGTGTGATGATCGGCCGGGCGATGGGCCTTCCCGAAGATGACCTTGCGAAGCTCAAAGATGCGGGCACCCTGCACGACATCGGCAAAATCGTGCTCGATCAAAACCTCGTGAGGAAAACGAGCGTGTACTCCGAATCCGACGCGAGCGAAATGAAAAAGCACGCATCCGTAGGCTACCGCATTTTAAACTCGTTTGATAGCACGCTCAACTTGGCGGAGGCAGTTCTTTCGCATCACGAGCGGTACGATGGTTACGGTTATCCCAAAGGCCTCAAGGGAACGCAAATCCCGATGATGGCGCGTATCATTTCCGTTGCTGAAAGCTACGAGCGTATCACGCGTGACTCTGCCGGTGTGAACGCACGCACGCCCATTGAAGCGCTCGACATCCTTACCCAAAATGCGGGCACACAGTTTGACCCGTACATTGTGGAGTTGTTTGTTAAGCTCATTTGCGAGCGGGAACTTGGCGAAGAAGGCACCGGCGCGCACAATATTTGATTTAGAAAGAAGAAGGGCATTTCGCCATGAAAGAAGAAACAGAAAAACTTGTAGAACGCTTTCTCGACGACGAAGGCCGCGTGAAGCAATTCCCAGCAAAAGCCGTACCGCGCGAAGCGGTGCTTTGTTACCTAGCCGAGAAATTCGAGCTTGGTGTAGAATACAAAGAGCGCGAGGTAAACGCCATTTTGACGCAATGGCATACGTTCAACGATTATTTTATTCTACGCCGGTCGCTGATCGAATCGGGTTACCTCAAGCGGCTCAATGATGGCAGCAAGTATTGGAAAAATCCCGAAAAGAAAAAGGAAACGGCGGAGGAAACGACGCTATAACCCGCAAACAGCAAATAAACGGCTCCCGCGAAAGTTCGTGGGGGCCGTTTTTACTACTGTTTATTGGACGTTGCCTGACGCTTCCCGTTCCAAGATTGCCTTTAACATTTGCGGATCCGCCTTGCCGGAGGCGGCTTTCATCACAAACCCCATCAGCGCTTGCAGCGCATCCTTTTTTCCGGCACGGTAATCGGCGGCGGCCTTCGGGTTTTCTTTGATTGCCTCTTGTACAAGTGCTGTTAGCACCACCTCGTCGCTGAGCTTAAAAAGCCCCATTTCTTCGGCCAAAGTGCCGGGGGCTTTGCCGGTTTCCCACATGGCGTAAAGCACACGTTTTGCGGCGCTTGCGCTTAAACAGCCGCTTCCTGTAAGTTCACACAGCGCGGCAAAATGGGCAGCCTCGATCCGTGCCGCAAGGCTTTCCTCAGCTTCGCGCAAGCGAAACATCGTTCCTGTGAGAAGGTTTGCAGCTACCTTTGGGTAGGCAGTTTGCTGCGCCACGGCCTCAAAATAATCCGCCACTTCGCGTTCGAACGTCAGCTGCGCGGCAGTGGGGGCGGCGAGGTTATAGCGCGCCATGTAGCGCCGCTTTCGTGCCTCGGGCAAAACGGGGAGCGCGGCGGCGATTTTCTCTACCTCGGTGCGGTCGGTCACGATGGCGCACAAGTCGGGGTCGGGGAAATAGCGGTAGTCGTCCGCATTTTCCTTGCGGCGCATGGTGTAGGTTTTGCCGCTTGCTTGGTCGAAACGGCGCGTTTCCTGCACGATCGCTTCTCCGGCCTCAATCGCGCGTATCTGGCGGGCCGCCTCGTACTGTGCAGCGCGGCGTACGGATTGGAAGGAGTTGAGGTTTTTGATTTCCGCGCGCTGAGAGAGAGCGCTCTCGCCGAGCTCGCGCACCGAAAGGTTCACGTCGCAGCGCATGGAACCCTCGTTCATTTTGCAGTCGGAAATGCCCGTGTAAAGAAGAATGGCGCGGAGCTTTTCCAAAAAAGCGGCGGCTTCCTCGGGACTTCTCAAATCCGGCTCGGTCACGATTTCGATAAGGGGAACGCCGCAGCGGTTGCAGTCGAGAAGCGTTCCTTGCACGGGATCGTGTGTGAGCTTGCCCGCGTCCTCCTCCAGATGGATGCGGGTGATCCGCACGGTTTTTTCGCCCTGTTCGGTTTCAAGCGTTATATAGCCGTTTGCGCAAAGCGGAAGGTCGTACTGCGAAATTTGGTAAGCTTTCGGCAGGTCGGGGTACACATAGTTTTTCCGGTCGAGCTTG
>DLFZ01000014.1 GCA_002482435.1 Christensenella sp. UBA7707 | reverse complement strand
TTGATGCCCGCGTTGCGGTTGTACCAGCCGTATTTGTCGATGGCCGCGCGCGAAAGCTCGAATGTGGCGCGGTAGTCGCCCTTTACGCAAATCACACGCGCGCCGAACACGAGAAGCTGCGCAAGCTTGCCCTCGGGAGCGCGCTCCGGCACGAAAATCACGGTCTTTAAGCCCATGCGGGCGGCATTGCCCGCGCAGGACGAGGCGGCGTTGCCCGTGGAGGAGCAGGCGATGGTATCGTACCCAAGCTCGATCGCCTTAGCGACCGCCACGCCGCTCGCGCGATCCTTGAGCGAAGCCGTGGGGTTGATGCCGTCGTCCTTGATGTAAAGAGCCTTCAAACCAAGCTCGTCGCCCAAGCGGTTGGAGCGGTAAAACGGAGATCCGCCAACTCTAAGAAACGGGGAAAAATCGCGTTCCTTCAGGGGCATCAGCGGGCTAAAACGCCACATGCTGGTATCGGGATTGTTTTTCAGGCTTTCCTTGGTAAAATAAGAAGAAATGTGTCGGTAATCGTAAAGAATATCAAGAATTCCTTTTTCGCCGCAATGCGGGCAAGTAAGCATTTCCGCATCCGTATACGAAAATTCCGCGCCGCACAGGGTGCAACGATACCCTAAAACAGGAGAACGCATGCTACACCTCAAACAAAAAATTAGCACTGTGCAAAATCTTTTTGTATTTTCCTACATTCTACACCATCTTTTCTTTTTTGTACAGCCAAAACTTATTGGATTTTTTCTGCAAATTTTAGAAATTTTTCAGCCTGCAAACCCTTGAAAGACCTTGCGAAATCCACCTTGCCAAAAACGTTCCAACACCGCTTTCAGAGAGCTTTTTTCACGCCGGACAAATGGCGTTTTTCCGGCGCTTGTTTTCCGCCGCCGCACGGGGTAAACTTACAAAGAAGGTCAAAAAAACATTTGGAAGCGCCTATTTTTCCTAAATTCATCCGGAGGTGCCAACATGGAGCTTACCGCAGCGCAGCACAAGGAGCTTGGCATCGCGCTTTTCAACGAAACCTGGATGTACCTCGATACGAGCGCGCGCACGAGCGCGCAGGATTTTCAGATGATGGATATGGCACACGCTTCCGCCTACCATTGGTCGTTTGCGGGCGACCATGTGAACGAGCTTCGCTCGCAGTGGCAGCTCTCGCGCGTTTACGCTGTGCTCAGTATGGGCGAAAGCGCGCTTTGCCATGCGCTTCGAAGCCTTTCTCTGTGTCAAGAACACGCGGTAAAAGGCTTCGACCTCGCCTTTGCTTACGAGGCTATGGCACGTGCGTACGCTGTTTTGAAGGACGCCGCGCGCACGAAGGAATACAAAAACAAGGCGCTCGCCCTTGCCGCCGAAATCGAGGACGAGGGCGACCGCGCCTACACCCTTGGGGAAATCAACAGCATTGCCTGAAAGAGGAGGGAACCACATGAACACCACCGAACGCTTTTTGAAGTACGTCACCTTCGACACCCGCTCCGAACAGGAAGTGGAGCAAATCCCAAGCACAAAAAAGCAGTTTGAACTCGCCAACGCCCTCGCCGACGAAATGCGGCAAATGGGCATTTCCGGCGTGCGCGTGGACGAGCACGCCTACGTTTACGGCTTTCTGCCGGAGACCGCGCCGGGGCTTCCCTCGCTTGGGTTCATCGCGCATATGGATACCTCGCCCGACGCGGAAGGCGCAAACGTCAAGCCTCGCATCGTGAACAACTACGACGGCAAGGACATTCAACTCAACCAAACCACCGCGCTTTCGCCCGAGCGCTTCCCCGCGCTTTCCCGTTATGTGGGGCAGGACATCATCGTGACCGACGGCAACACGCTTCTCGGGGCGGACGATAAGGCGGGCATGGCCGAAATCATGACCATGGCCGAATACTTGCTCAAGCATCCCGAGCTTCGCCGCGGCAAGATTTGCATCGCCTTCACGCCGGACGAGGAAGTGGGTCGCGGTGCGGACCTGTTCGACGTAAAAGGCTTTGGGGCGGACTTTGCCTACACCGTGGATGGCGGCGGCTTGGGGGAGCTCGAATACGAAAACTTCAACGCCGCAGGCGCGCGCGTTACGGTATACGGCCGCGGCATCCACCCCGGCAGCGCGAAAAACAAAATGCTCAACGCCATGCACGTCGCCATGGAGTTTGACGCCATGCTTCCCCCGTGGGAGCGCCCCGAGCACACCGAGGGTTACGAAGGGTTTTTCCATTTAACACAAATGGCGGGCGACGTGGAAAAGGCGGCGCTCGGCTACATCATCCGCGACCACGACATGGCGCTTTTCACGCAAAAAAAGGCGCTCATGGAAGAAGCGGCCTCCTATATCAACAAAAAATACGGCGAGGGTACCCTCAAGCTAGAGCTTCGCGATTCGTATTTTAATATGAAAGAAAAAATTCTGCCGCACATGCACCTCATCGATACCGCCTCCGCCTCCATGCTCTCGCTTGGCGTAACGCCCGAGATCGTACCCGTGCGCGGCGGCACCGACGGCGCGCGTCTTTCCTACATGGGCCTGCCCTGCCCCAACCTTTGCACCGGCGGCCACAACTACCACGGAAAATTTGAGTTCGTTCCCGTACAATCCCTTGAAAGAACTACAGAGATTTTGGTTAAAATCGTAGAGATGACGTTTGCGCCCAAGCAGGGCTAAAACATTTTTTGAAAAACTAAAAAATTTTTAGAAAATCGCTTTACAACCGGCGCGAAACAGGCTACACTAAGGGTGCGGCGGGATGTTTTACCACCGCCACATCAACTAAAATTCAAGCGGGGTGCAATCAAATGATCGACTTAACGGTAAACAAGCAGGGGCTTGACCGGGCGATTGAGCGCGCGAAAGAGAACAACATTGTCATACCGACTTTCGCACAAATGCGTAATCCTGCCCTCATTCCGGAAAAAATCAAGCAGAAACTCAAAAACGTGGGCCTTTGGGACATCAGCCCCGTCAACCTGTTCCGCGTGAACTGGCACAACGAGCCCACCATGCAGGGCGGCACCTACGGCGGCGTGAACTACATCGAGTTCCCCTCCGAACTTACCGGCGTAAGGGCGCGCATCATCGCGCTCGTGGGCAAGTGGTTCCCGACCGGCTGCCATAAGGTTGGCGCGTCGTTTGGCTGCCTCGTTCCCCGCCTTGTAACCGGCCAGTTTGACCCCACCTACCACAAGGCCGTTTGGCCCTCCACCGGCAACTACTGCCGCGGCGGCGCCTACAACTCCAAGCTCCTCTCCTGCGACTCCGTTGCCATTCTGCCCGCAGAAATGAGCAAAGAGCGTTTCGAATGGCTGAAGCAGATCGCTGGCGAAGTCATCGCCACGCCGGGCTGCGAAAGCAACGTGAAGGAAATTTTCGACAAAACCCATGAGCTTCGCGAAACCCGCGAAGATGTTGTGATCTTCAACCAGTTTGAAGAAATGGGCAACGTGCTCTTCCACTACCAGGTAACCGGCCCCGCCCTCGACGAAGCGTTCCATTCCATGGAAGGCGAAGGCCTCAGGTTCGCAGGCGCTTGCTTCACCTCCGGTTCCGCCGGCACCATGTCCAGCGGCGACTACTTAAAGGAACAGCACCCGCATCTTAAGCTCGCCGTAGGCGAAGCGCTCCAGTGCCCCACCATTTTGAACAACGGCTTCGGCGGTCACCGCATCGAAGGCATCGGCGACAAGCACGTGCCCTGGGTACACAACGTTAAGAACACCGACATGGTCATTGCCATCGACGACGAAGACAGCCAGAACCTGTTGCGCCTGTTCAACACCAAGGACGGCCACAAGTACCTGCGCGAAGTTGTGGGCGTACCCGAAAGCTTCATGGGCAAGCTTGAGCTTCTTGGCATTTCCGGCATCGCGAACCTGCTTTGCTGCATCAAGATGGCCAAGTACTACGAGCTCACCGAAAAAGACGTGGTCGCCACCGTTCTTACCGACTCTTCCGTCATGTACACCTCGCGCATCGAGGAGCTTAACGAGCAGCAAGGCGCTTACAGCGAACTCGTCGCCGCTCGTGACTACTCCGAGCATATGCACGGCGTACGCACCGACAACATGGAAGAGCTCACCTACGAAGCCCGCAAGCGCATTCACAACCTCAAGTACTACACTTGGGTTGAGCAGCAGGGCAAGACCTACGAAGAGATCAACGCCCAGTGGTACGACGACAACTACTGGACCGGCATCCACGACCAGGTCACCCAGATCGACGCCCTCATCAACGAGTTCAACGCCAAAACCGGCGTGCTCGAAAAGCTGTAAGGGAATGGCTTTACTTTCGGGGCAGCGGCAAAACCGCTGCCCCGGTGTTTTTCATTGTAAATTCTGTTTTGATTCCGAAATGTTGGCTGTCACCACTTGGGAGAATGTACAATTAGCGCATAGATCATCCTTCAATAACAAAAGAGGGCGCTTCCGTTATGGAAGCGCCCTCTTTCTTTTCATTCTGTTGGAAAAAAGTACCACTGAGCCGTTACCAAACCCGTATCATCTAAAGTCAGTGTAAATTCGTTATAGGGCTGACGTTCCCAATGTTTTTCATAGGCTTGCAGCGAAAAGGGAATCTTGCAGGCCTCCAAAACCTGATTGATGTACACCTTACTCTGCTCATTAGGCTCTGGGAGAAACACATCAAACACGCCCTGCACCACGGGAACAACATATTCAGCCTGTTCCTTGGTAAACCCTATTTCGATCAGCATGATGGGTGTTTTTGAGATGGAGTTGCCCCAGAGTTCAATATAACACGGCAGCTCGCCGCCATCGGGCAGCGTTACCACGCAATAGGTGGTTTCATACCACACATCGTAGGTATCCCACTGCGTATCCTCCCCCACAGCAATGCCTTGCGACACCATGGCTTCGTTGAAAACCCTGCGGAATTCGGTGAAACTGCGATTATGCGGGTCTGCCATTCTTTCAAAATTGCGAACGTATGCCGTGATATAAAATGCCGCCGCGAGAACAATTAATATGGCCAAAAAGCACTTCTTCAAAAACTGGTTCGGTTTTGGCAACACGGTCTGCTTGTCGTCGCTTGCGACGTTCACGGCACGTACGGCCTTCTTGTTCAGTGTAGTTATGTTTCTATGGCTACCGTCCATATACTTACACTCCCGCATTAAGATGGTTCCAGTATTTCACAAGGCGCGCATTCTGTCAATTTTTATCAAAAAGGCGGTGTGAAGTTCGTCTTCTCTTTGCAAAACATTTTGTAAATTCGCCGTTTTCGGCTGCGTAGCACTTCATGCGCCATCCTATGCTGTGCTATACTTTTTTTGGCAAAACTTTCTTTTACGGGCGCGCCGCCGTTTTTCTGTGTGCGCCCGCGCCCGATTGCGGGAAAGGAGCGTTTTCATGCACAAAATCCTCATCGTGGAAGACGACGGCGTGATCGCCTCGGAGATCGCACAAAACTTGACGCGCTGGGGCTTTGACGCGCGCCCGGTTGTGGATTTTTCCGATGTGCTCGCGGAGTTTGAACGTTTTTCGCCGCACCTTGTGCTGATGGATGTTTCCCTGCCGTTTTTCAACGGTTTTTACTGGTGCGCGAAAATACGGGAGCTATCCAAAGCGCCCGTGATCTTCCTCTCCTCGCGTGCGGATAACATGGATGTGGTAACGGCCGTGAGCATGGGCGGGGACGATTACATCGCAAAGCCCGTATCGATGGATGTGCTCACCGCAAAAATACAGGCCATGCTTCGCCGGGCGTACGACTACGAGGTGGAAAACCGCCTTACGCTTCGCGATGCACTTCTTGACGTTGGCGGGCTTTGCCTCATCAAGGACGGCGCTCGCACGGCGCTTACCAGAAACGAAGCGCGTATTTTGCAGCTTTTGCTTGCCAACAAGGGCAACGTTGTGAGCCGCGAGCAGCTCATGCTCGCACTTTGGGAAAGCGACGAATTTGTGGACGATAATACCCTAACCGTAAACGTAAACCGGCTTCGAAAAACGCTCGATTCGATCGGCCTTGAAGGCTGCATCGTAACGCACAAGAAACAGGGGTACGCCGTTCATGCGTGAGCTTTTCGCCTACTTGAAATACCGCGCCGTGCTTCTTTTCGCCTACGCTGCCGCTTCCGCGCTCACGCTTGTGATCTACTACCTCGCCGCGCAGGATATGGTATACGCCCGCTACACGGTGCTTCTCTACACGGTTTTTCTGGCGCTTTTTTTGGTTGTGGACGGCGTTCGTTTTTACAGAAAGCGCCGCGCGTTAAAGGCGCTTTCTTCGCCGTTTCCTTATGCGGCGGACGAGCTGCCCGCGCCAAAAAGCGCCCTCGAGGCGGAATATGCGCGGCTGTTTTTTGAACTTTCCCAAACTTACTCATCCTTGAAACGCCAAGTTGAAAGTGCGCATGAAAATTCGATCGAGTATTACACACTCTGGGTTCACCAAATCAAAACCCCCATCGCGGCGCTTTCGCTCGTGCTTTCGCAGATGAACGACGAGCGCTCGGGCGTGATACGGCAGGAGCTTTTTAAAATTGAGCGGTATGCGGACATGGCGCTTCGCTATGTAAAGCTCTCCGACATTTCCTCCGACCTTCTCATTGAGCCGTGCGAACTTTATGAAACCGTGCGCGAAAGCGTGAAAAAGTTTGGTGTGCTGTTTGTCTACCAAAAGCTTTCCGTTGAGATCGAGCCTTTTCAATGGCAAATCACAACCGACAGGCGCTGGCTCGTGTTTATTTTGGAGCAGCTTCTCTCAAACGCGCTCAAATACACGCCCGAAGGCGGCATCCGCATTTACCGCGCGCAAAACGCGCTCGTCGTGGAAGATAGCGGCATCGGCATACGCGCGGAAGATTTGCCTCGCATTTTCTCCAAGGGCTACACGGGCTACAACGGGCGCACAGACGGCCGCGCCTCGGGCATTGGGTTATACCTTGCCAAAAAGGCGGCGGACGCACTTCATATTTCAATCGAGGTGCAATCCGCGCTTGCGCAGGGCACCAAGGTGTTTTTGCGCTTCCCAAACCCGAACACGGACATTTTTAAGTGACAATTTTGTTCGTTTGCGGCGCAAAACTGTAAGGCAGCGAAATGGCTCGCGCATTTTCTAAAGTGTAAAATGGGCTTATATAAGCTTAGCGCGCCAATCCGAACACGCCCAAACGGCATATTTTGGTCATTGTCGTCGGCTGGAATAGCACCATGATGCCGTTTGGGTCGGTAGAGCCACAAAAGCGTATGGCGCGGCAGAGCGCGGCGAAGGCGCGAAGGCGTAGCGGTGCCTACGGCAAGCGGCTTCAACAAAGCTATGGCGTGTCATACACTTTTGTGGCCGTGCTCGAATTGGCGCGCTATGCTTCAATAAGGAGGCAACTATGGAGCTTTTAAAAGTAACCGGCATCCGTAAAATTTACGGTTCCAAATTGAAAACACAGCAATACGCCGCGCTCAAGCGCGTGAGCTTTGAAGTGGAGGAGGGTGAGTTCCTCGCCATTATGGGCCCATCGGGCAGCGGAAAAACCACACTACTAAACATCATCGCCTCACTCGACCGCCCCACCGAGGGCGATGTTCTTCTTGACGGTAGGGCGTTTTCGCAAATACGCGAACGCGAGCTTTCGGAATTCCGCCGCAAGCACTTGGGCTTTGTGTTTCAGGATTTTAATTTGCTCGACAGCTTTTCCCTCAAGGACAACATCCTTTTGCCGCTCGTGCTCTCGCGCACCCCGCTTGCGGAAATGGAGCGCCGTCTCGCGCCCATTGCGGACATGCTCGGCATCACCGCCCTTCTTCAAAAATACCCCTATGAGGTTTCGGGCGGTGAAAAGCAGCGCGCGGCGATTGCCCGTGCGGTCGTTACCGACCCGCGCATTCTCCTTGCGGACGAGCCGACAGGCGCGCTTGATTCCAAAGCCTCGGCAAACCTTCTTCAAAACTTCCGAACCCTCAACGAGCAGGGCAAAACCATTCTCATGGTAACGCACAGCGCGCTTGCGGCAAGCTATGCCTCGCGCGTGCTGTTCATCCGCGACGGGGAAATTTTCTCGCAGATCTACCGCGGACATTTGAGCAACCATGCGTTTTTCGAGCGCATCGTATCCAACCTTTCGGTGCTCTCCGATGGAGGTGTGGACATTGGCTAAGGCGTTTTATTTGCGGCTCGCTTGGAGCAACATCGTAAGAAGCCGAAGGACGTACTTCCCCTACATCCTCACAACAGCCGTTATCTGCGCGGTCTACCTTTTGATTGGCGGGCTTTTGTTTTCCGACGGGCTAAAAAACGTTCCGCGCGGCGAAACGGCAGCTTCCATTTTCGCGTTCGGCATCGTGGTATTTTCGGTGTTCGCTTTTTTCTTCATGGTGTACATCAACAACTTCATTGTGGGGCGGCGCAAGCGCGAGTTCGGCCTTTACGGCATTCTCGGCCTTGAAAGGCGGCATGTGGGACGCGTGCTCGTGTGGGAAAACCTCATTACGCTTTTTGCAGGTGTTCTTTTGGGCGTTGCGGCGGCGCTTGTGTTTGGCAGGCTTTTGTTTTTGATCCTTCTAAAACTCATCCGCGCAGTGCCGGGCAGCAGCTTTTCTATAAGCGGCAAAGCGTATTTGATCATGCTCGTGCTTTTCTTCGCGGTGTTCGTGTTCACCTCGCTTCTTAATTTGCGGCAGGTGCGGCTCACAAGCCCCATGGAGCTTATGAACAGCGAAAAAAAGGGGCAGAAGGACTCAAAGTTCCTCGTGCCCGTGGCAATCTTAGGGGTTCTTCTGCTGGCGGCGGCGTATTATTTCGCGTGGAGCCAGAGCAATGCTGGCGCGGCGCTTGGGCTTTTCTTCCCGCTTGCGCTGCTTGTGATCATTGCCACAAACCTTCTTTTTTCCTCCGGCAGCATCGCGGCGCTGCGCGCGCTTCGCGCCAACAAAAATCTTTACTACAAGCCCGGCAACTTCATCGCCATCGGCGGCATGTTTCAGCGTATGCGCCAAAATGCAAGGTCGCTCGCGACCATCTGCATTCTATCAACCATGCTCCTCGTAACGGTTTCCGGTACGCTCTCCTTGTACCTCGGGCAGGAAAGAGCGCTTACGGCCTCCTTCCCGTTTGACGTAGAGCTGCGCGTTGACAAAGGCCTAACCAGCGACGACATCCGCGCGTTTGACGCAGCACTTATCAAACTTGCCAAGGAGCACGGCGTAACGCTTACTTCCGACAGGAGCAAGCTTATTTACGAACGCCCCGAAGATCAGGAGTACACACAGGAAAACTATGTGCCCAAGGACGCTGTTTTCGTTGAGGGAACCGAGCTTATCGTGTTCGACCGCCAAATGGTTTTTGACGTGGCGGGTACGGAGGAAAACTGCATCGCGTTTGTGGACGGCGCAAGGGCGCTCTATGCGGATACCTTCTCCGGCATGAGCCTTGGCTCGACCAATGTTTTTGAAGCCCGTCAGGATGGGTACGCGCTGTACGGCGGGCTTTTGTTCCTCGGCGTGTTCTTCGGCATCCTGTTTCTCGCGGTAACGGTGCTTATCATTTACTTCAAGCAGGTTTCCGAAGGCTATGAGGACAGGGAGCAGTTTGTGATCTTGCAAAAGGTGGGCATGGACGACGCACAGGTGAAGTCCACCATCAACGCGCAGGTGCTGTGGGTGTTTTTCATACCGCTTGGAATGACGCTATTGCACATGCTGTTTGCCTCCAAGATCATGGCGGTGATGCTCAAAGTGTTCCAGCTTTACGACTGGGGGCTTGTGCTAGGCTGCATCGGCGGTTGCTGCGCGCTGTTCGCGGTTTTGTACCTTGTTGTGTATAAGCTGACCGCGCACGTGTACTACCGCATCGTAAAAAGGTAGCGCAAAAGCCGCCCGGCAAACTGCCGGGCGGCTTTAAAGTATCAAAAAAGTGGCTTGCGCCATCTTGTGCCACGGCCACGCTTTTGTGGTGGAGGTGCCATTTGTCGGAACGCAGGCGAAGCGTAAAAATCACGGTGCGGACGATCCACTCAAAGCACATGCCGCCCCACGTCCCGTATACGCCAAGGTCAAACACAACCGCGAGCAAATAGCAAGCCGCCACCCTCACCGCCCACACGGAAGTGAGAATCACAAGCGAGGCAAACTTTACGTCCCCCGCTGTGCGCAAGCACGCGGGTATCATGAACGAGCGCGGCCAGAAAAACAGGTGCAAAAGACCCGAACCTAAAATGAGGTAGAAAACCGTATCGCCGATTTCGGCTGTGGCGCCGTACATTTTTATGATGAGCGGGAAGCCCAAAAGCATCAGCCCAAGGATTACAAACGTAACGACGCCCGAAAGATTGACGAACGTTTTCACGTAATGCTTGGCTTCCTTTATGCCGTTTTGCCCCATGCACTGGCCGACAACCGTAACGGTGGTGTTGCAAAGCGCGTCACCCGCGCAGCACATAAGCCCGAGCATTGAGCTTGCAATGGTGTTGGCCGCAATGGCGTTTGTGCCAAAGCCCACGAGAATCATCTGCACCGCAAGAAGGCCGGCGCAAAAAAACAGGCTTTCCACCGTATAAGGAAGCGCGAACTGCATCATATCGCCGCCAAGCCCCTTTATGGCGCGAAGCGACGCCTTCAGGCTCATTTGCAGGAAAATGTGCCTTCGTGAGAGGAACAGCCACACGCACAAACACCCGAGCACCCTTGAAATAACGAGCGCATAAACAAGCCCATGAACGCCCAAACCTAAAACCGGCAGGAACAAAATGTTCAGCGCCGCGTAGGAAACGTTGGTGACCAAAGAAACCGTAAGCGAGGTTTTCGTTTCGCCCATACCGCGCAAAACGCCGTTGCCGGAGTTGATGACCGCGTTGCCCGGGCTTACAAGCGCCACGCCAAGAAGATAAACCTTGGCAAGCTCCAACACTTCCGAATCGGCACCGCCATAAACCGCCTGTAAAACCGGCCCGCGAAACAGCCCGAACACGAGCGCCAGCACGCCGCCGATCAAAAGCCCGCCAACAAGCGAAAGCACCGCCGCGCGCGAAACCATGGCGGGGTTGTTTGCGCCGCTATGCTTGGCCACGAGCACCGTGCCCGCCATTGCCACGGCAAGGTAAAGCTGGCAGATGAGGTTGTTGAGCGTATCCACCATGCCAACGGCGCTCACCGCTGCCACGCCGGTGGAGCTTATCATGCCGGTGTTGAGCATGTTGAGCGCAACAAAGGTAAGCTGATCCAAAAACAGGGGCAGCATGATGGCGGTTATTTTTTTGCCTGACATCAGGGGGCTTGTCAGCATGCCGTCAAGCCGCGCACTAAGCCGCATGGAAAGCTGTTGCATGGTAGAATATCCCTTCGTGAGCGCTTGCGTTGTGCTTATGCCCCGTCCTTTTACCCTGCGGAAGTTTTGCGGTTTGCCGCATGATAGAACCATTTTACACGCTTCCATGGCGCTGTCAACAAAAAAACGGCAGGCATATATGCATTTAACATAGGGTTCACAACTGTCAACTTTGCATTTATGCCACAATTGGGGTATAATACATTGTTCATACCATTTTACCCTTTTTCTATTTTATTTTAAGGAGCTGTCGGAATGGACCTGTTTGAATGTTTCAAAAGTTACACCCAGCCCCAGGAGATGATGGAACGCGGCCTCTACCCCTACTTCAATGCGCTTGAAACCGCGCAGGATACGGAGGTTGTCATCAACGGGCACAAAACCATTATGCTCGGTTCCAACAACTATCTCGGGCTCACCAACGACAAGCGTACCATCGCCGCCGCGCACACCGCGCTCGACAAATTTGGCACGGGCTGCTCCGGCTCCCGCTTCCTCAATGGCACGCTCGTGCTGCACAGGCAGCTTGAACAGGAGCTTGCCTCGTTTTTCAACAAAGAAGCGGCCATGACCTTTTCCACGGGTTTTCAAACCAACCTCGGCATTGTTTCTGCGGTATGCAACCGCCACACCTACCTGTTTGCGGACGCGGAAAACCACGCGAGCCTTGTGGATGCCGCCCGCTTGAGCTTTGCCAAGCAGGTATCAAAATTCGAGCACTCCAACATGGCCGACCTTGAAGACCGCCTTGCCCGCGCACCTGAAGATGCGCCAAAGCTCATCGTCACCGACGGTGTGTTTTCCATGTCGGGCGACATCGCAAACCTTCCCGAGCTTGTGCGCCTGAAAAACAAATACGGCGCGCGCCTCATGGTGGACGACGCGCACGGCGTGGGCATGATTGGCGACCACGGGCGCGGCACCGCCTCGCACTTCGGCCTTGATAAGGATGTTGACATCATCATGACCACCTTCTCCAAGTCGCTTGCATCCCTTGGCGGCTGCATGGCGGCGGATGCGTATGTGGTGAACTATGTGATGCACAAATCCCGCCCGTTCATTTTCAGCGCGTCCATACCGCCCGCAAACGCGGCATCAGCGCTCGAGGCGCTTCGCATTATGAAAGCCGAGCCGCAGCGTGTACAGTCGCTGATGGAGGTCGCAAATTACATGCGCTCGCTCCTTCACGGCTACAACATTCCCATTATGGAGGGCAACACCGCGATCATCCCCATTTACACCTACGACGCGGTACGCACCCTCGTAATTGCCAAGGCGCTTTTAGAAAACGGCGTGTATGTAAACCCGGTGCTGCCGCCCGCCGTGCCGGAAGGGCAGTGCCTCTTACGCACGAGCTACACCGCCACCCACACCCACGAGCAGAT
>DLFZ01000011.1 GCA_002482435.1 Christensenella sp. UBA7707 | reverse complement strand
CTGATCGACTATCCGGTTGTGCGCACCGTGGACAACAAATATTACCTCGGACACGATGTGGAACGCAAGAAGAGCAAATACGGCGCCGTTTTCATGGATTTTCGAAATGTAGAGGCCTACCAGCAGAGACACATTATCCTCTACGGTCACAACATGAAAAACGGAACCATGTTCCACGACCTTAACAACTTTAAGCAGAAAGAATTTTTTGATTCGCACAAGACCATCAAGTTTTATTGGGATGGTGTGGACACGGAATGGCAGGTATACCTTGCTTACATTGTAATGCCCAATACCATTTATCACATCCATGTTCGCTTTGCGGACGACCAAGAGTTTGCGGACATCATGAACCAAACCATCGAGTACGCAAAAACCGTAAAGCCCATGAACTACGATCCCTCCGTTACCATCAAGCCTGATGATCAGGTGCTTACGCTTTCCACCTGCACCTATGAATACGACGGCTCATATTTCGCCGTGATGGCAAAGCGGATCAAGTAAGAATCGTAAATATACTGTAAAACGGCGTGCAGCGACGGGAACCGTTGCGGCGCGCCGTTTGTTTTGCTATCCTTAGCTGGAAGAAGGAAACGGTGCATTTCAACATTTGAGGTGAAAGTATGATAAGGTCCATGATGCAGATGTACGTGAAAGGCAGCGTAGAAGCGGTTGCACTCTATCAAAAAGCCTTTGAGGCGGAGCTTTCCAACGAATATAAAGATGAAAATGGGAACTATATCCACGCGGAGCTCAATGCGTTCGGCCAGATTCTTGCGATATCTGAAGTGGATACGGAACGCACACCCTCAAATACCATGCAGTTTTGCTTCCACATGGGTGAGGGCGGCGAAGAGGCGGTAAAGCGGGCGTACGAGATGTTAAAAGACGGGGCGAATATCTCGCAGCCTCTGAGTCCGTGCTTTTATAGCCCTTGCATGTTCGGCTTGATCGACAGGTTTGGGGTAAACTGGTGCCTTTTTGTATAACAGGTAAGCGTTGGCGCGATCGCTCTGCCTAAACGGGGGCTGTAAATCATTCGGGCAGGAAGCTATGCTTCCTGCCCGAAACTGTTGCGTAAATGACGTGGGTGAAAAACCGCGCTTGCGTTTACCAAGGCCTCCTGCCGCACACGAAGTGCTTTTTCCAGTAGCTGGTCTTGTATTCACGCTTTACTACTTTTCCGTTGCTGGAGGAAGCATCGATCATATAGGTGCTGCTGATGACGATGCCCACGTGGCCTACCTTGTTGAAGCCGTCGTCATAGAAGAAGATGAGGTCGCCCTTTTTCAAATCGTTGATGCTGGTGATCTTTTCCCAATCGCTTACGCCGGAGTAGCCTGCGGCGTTGAGCCTCCTGCGGTTGCTGCCCGCCTGGTTGAGGCAGTAATATACAAGGCCGGAGCAGTCGAAGCTGTTGGGGCCTTCGTTGCCGAGGATGTATTTTTTGCCGAGCACGGCTTTGGCGTACTCGATCATTTCGCCGATGTTGGCGCTGCGGCGCGCTTCCTGCGACTTCGAGGCGCTTTCCCGCGCATCGTCGGAATAGAGAAGGCCCACCGTGTACTCGCCCGCAAGGCCGTCCGCAGAAAGACCGTTGCGGCTCTGGAAATCCTTGATGGCGGCGATGGTTTCGTCGCCGTAATAGCCGGTGGTGTGTTTCATGTAGCCAAGGTCAACAAGCTGCCGCTGGAGGTCGGCGATGTCGTCGCCCTCCATGCCCTGCTTGATCACATACTTGGGCGCGTCGTCCGCATAGATAAGCGCAAGCGTTTCGGGGCCGGCAATGCCGTCCTGCTGCGCGCCTACCTGACGCTGGAAAAGCTTGATGGCCGCCTCGGTCGCGGGGCCGAACAAGAGCGTCGGTTCATCGATGTCCAAATATCCAAGCTTCATCAGCCGCTGTTGAAGCCTTGAGACCTCCTCGTTTTCGTCGCCCCGTTGAAGCGTGGGGTCAGGCGTGGGGGTAGGGGTGGGAACGACGGTCGGTGTGGGGGATGGCGTCGGTGCTGAGATTACGATTTCGCCGGCGGCGGAAAATCCTGCAAGCGCGGCGGAAGGTGTGCTTCCCCCGGAAATCACGGTAACATCCTTGGTGGATACAGCAGCTGCGTTTTTGCCGCCGGAGGCAAGTAAAACAACGGTAAGCACCACGAGCGCGAGCGGCGCAAGCGGGATGCAAAACGCCAAAAAGCGAAGCTTTGATGGTAGCTTATCCGCCAAAGCATAGAGTTTCCTCGTGTAAATTTTGATGTTGCGTTTCAAACGCCGCATGCATCAGCCCTCCTTATCGAGCGGTTTTAGAGAAAAGACGCCATGGAATGCGTCAAACTGCCGTTTTTCTCATTTTAGCCGCGCCGCGCGCGTTTGACAATGCCGCGCCGCAAGAAGTCAGAGATTATTCACAAAATGCACCGTCTAACCTTGTATGTAAAAACGGACGGATGCTGCAAGCTTGCCTGCCAAAGCATCATGGCAGTGCAAGTGCGTCATCCGCCTGTTTTGTGTAGTTGTGCGCGGCGCTTTCAGCCGTCGCCACGCAAAAGGTTTTCTGCGTAATCCCTCAGGCCGGAATAGGTGTTTACACTATTTGCGCGCGTACCGATTTGCTCACGCACATAGTCGGGCAGCTTTTCGTAGTAGGCGCGTGCCTCGTTATTGGCGCGCATCAAATCGAAAACGCTTTTGTATTTTGGTTCCATGCTCATGTTCCTTTCTCGCTTTCCGCGCGGTACGCGATCAAAACCACAGATTCTCCCGCAAGCTCGCGAAGCGTTTGCTCCGTCCGCCGCACCAGTTCCACGCCCTCGGGCGTAAGGTTTGCAAAAGGTTCCATCGTTTCCCTCCTTTGTTTAAGCATAGCGCGCCAGCCCGAACACGCCCAAACGGCATAGTTTGGCCGCTTTCAGCGTTGTCGTCGGTTGGAATAGCGCCGTTATGCCGCCCTCCTCCGCCTTGAAACCGCATCAAATTATGCTGTTTGGGTCGACCGAGCCACAAAAGCGTATGGCACGGCAGGGCGCGGCGAAGACGCGAAAGTGTAGCGGTGTCTACGGTGAGCGGCTTCAA
>DLFZ01000230.1 GCA_002482435.1 Christensenella sp. UBA7707 | reverse complement strand
GCCAAAAGCGTTACGGCCGAATACCCTTGAAAGAAAAATCCCATCGTATTGCCCTTCTTTCCTATGCTTACAGCATGATTTCAACATCGCTTATGGGGTAGGCTTTGCAGGAGTGGACGTAGCCGAATTTTTCATCCGCCATGCGCAAAAGCATGCCCTTGGATAAATACACCCGTCCCGAAACCAGCTTCACGCGGCACAGGCTGCACTCGCCGCTGCGGCAGCACACATTCATACGTACACCGGAGCGTTCCAGCGCCGTCAGGAGTGATTCGTTTGCCCGTGCATCTATCGTGTGCCCCGCAACCTTGAGCTTAAATACCTCTTGCCCGCTCAGCTCTTTCGGCCAGCCGTCTTCTTTTTCGATGTCCCGCCGCGCGCCGAACATCTCGCGGCGTATGCGCTTTTCGGGAATGGAAAGGCTCAAAAGTTCCTTTTTACAAAAATCGTTCATCACCTGCGGGCCACATACATAGTAGGTAGCCTCGTCGAGGTTCGGTACGAGCTTTTTGATGAGCTTTGCGTCGATGAAGCCCGTTTCCCCATTCCAGCAATCCGTTGTATCCGAAACCACAAGATGGTACGAGAAGTTTTCATAGCGCGCGGCATAGGCGCTCAATTCCTCGTGGAACAGCGCCGTTTCCGCACAGCGGCAGCCGTAAATCAACGTTACGCGGCGGTCGAGGCGCGCATCTAAGATTTCCCGAAGCATGCTCATGAAGGGCGTGATGCCGCTGCCACCCGCGAGAAACACGGAATGCTTTTTGTGGAACACGCTCTGGTAGCGGAACACACCGGCAGGCCCGTTTGCGTTGAGCTCATCCCCCACGGACACATGATCCAAAAGGTAGTCTGAAACAAAGCCGTTTTGCGCGCGCGCCACGGTAATTTCGTAATAGGCGCGCTGCCTGGGCGAAGAGCTGATGCTGTAAGGACGGCTTGTGCGCACGCCGTCGATCTCGGTAAAAAGGTTGATGTATTGCCCCGCTTCAAAGGGAGGTAGATAGCCTTCCTTTGCGCTTAGGCGGAAGGTCTTTGCATTTTTGCCCGTGTCTTCGATGGCGCTGACCACAAGGGAAAGCTCTTTGGGGTGAAGCTGCGCGATGCGGACTTCGGGCTCCTTACCGAGCGGCAGTTTATCGGGTGCTATTTTGCGCGCCACGCGGATGTCCTCCAAAACCTCCTCGCCGTGCACGAGGGTGCCGAGCAGCGTTTCCTTTAATGTTCTTGCCATACTCACACCTCCGAGGCAACGCGCGTTGCCACCTTGTCTGCAAACATATAGTTGGGGCCAAAGCCGCAGGCGTTCACCCAGCCGCTTGCAAACTCCAGATTTTCAAGCTTGCTTTCGGCCGGAAAGAAGAACACCGAAGACATGATATCCTGCTCGAAGCCGTAAATCGCCCCGCCCGGGTGGTTGAGATAGCGCATGTGCGTGAGCGGCGTAGCAATCTCCATCTCCTCGATGTGATCCGTAAAGCCGGGGTACATTTTTTCAAGCCGCGCCACGATGCGCCTGCCCGCCTCGTACTTCATTTCGTAATACTGCTCGGGCGTGAGCTTTTCCCATTCGGCAGCGTATTTGAGCGTGCCTGCGGTGATGATGCTTGTACCCGGCGGCGAAATGCTCGGATCGTCCACCGTATAGCAGGTGGCTACCAGCGGATCGTTTTCGGGCAAAAGGCGATAGGCATCCTGAAAATCCTCATTGGCATTCATGCTCTCGTAGTTGAGCGTAAAGGAAGTGGTAAAACCAATCTCCTCAGGCGTACAGTCGAGCCCGATAAAGCAGGTAAGGGCGGAAATGCCCACCGTGTAGGGTTTGAGGTATTCGCGGGCGCTCTCGGGAATGTCCTCCTTTTTAAGAAGCGCGCCGTAAGTGGCGAGGGGTGAAATGTTGGAGATGATCTTTTTTGCACGGTACTCCATGCCGTTTTCATCCACAACGCCTACGGCTTTGCCGTTTTCTACAACAATACGCTCCACCGCGCAGTTAAGCCGCACAAGCCCGCCCATACGGCCAATCGCCTCCATAAGCGCCTGATTCATGACCATGGAAGTGCCTTTGAGATAAAAGGGCTTATCCTCCATGTAAATGTTGGTACACTTGGCGAGTATGGCCCACGGGAAACGCGCTGGCGGCATACCCATGAAGCACCAATAGGCGCTCAACGCAAGCTGCAGCTTGGGGGATTTGAAAAATTCGTCCAGCACCTCCTGCGTGCTCTTAAGGGCATATTTGGCCAAAGCCGGGTAGAGCTTGGGGAAGCCAACCTTCATCACGGCCTTTTTGAGCGCGCCCGGCTCGCCTGTGCTCTGTGCGCTCTTTTCCGCAAACGCAGCTGACTGGGCACAAAAAGTGTATACAGCCTCAAAGTAACCTAGAATGGCGTCCTTCTCCTCGGGAAACAGTTCACATAGGTGCGCTTCGCATTTCCTGCGGTCGGCGGGCAGGTATATGCCCGTACCATCGGGGAAGTTCACGCGGAACAACTCCTTGATTTCGACCCATTCTATTTGATTCTCAATGCCGTAGCGCCTGAACTGCTCGCGCAAGGGGCCGGGCTTTTCCTTTGTACCCATGCTGCTAAGCTGGTGAAGCGCAACCTCAAATTCAAAGCGTCCAC
>DLFZ01000233.1 GCA_002482435.1 Christensenella sp. UBA7707 | reverse complement strand
AAAAAAACTGCCCTTTTAAAGGGGCAGTTGTAAGGAATGATACGCCTTTATCATTTCCCGGGAAATAACGACGCAGTTCTACCCGGTGCGCTTTTTCGCGTGCCGGGCATAAGGCATGTGCCGAACCGGCGGATTTTATGCGCGGGCTTTTTCAAACGCTCTTTTCTCAGCATCATGCAAAGGTTGATGGCAACCATAAAAAAACCCGAACACAGCGTACGGCTTGGCGGCAGTACACAATATGTTCGGGGGGCTTCTTTTGACAACGGGCAAGCGCCGGTTTAAAAAGGCTTATTCGTAAACTTCCGGCTTCAAAACGCCGATGTAGGGGAGGTTGCGGTAATAGTCGGAATAATCAAGGCCGTAGCCCACCACGAAGCGGTTGGGGATGGAAAACCCGCAGTAATCGGCCACTACCTCGCACTGGTGGCAGTCGCTCTTGTCCAAAAAACATACGGTTTTGATGGAGGCTGGTTTTCGCGAGGCGAAAAGCTCCTTCAGGTACTTCAGCGTGAGGCCGGAGTCGATGATATCCTCCACGATGAGCACATGCCGGCCCGTAATGTTTTTGTCCATATCCTTTACGATGCGCACCACACCCGAAGACTGCGCGCTTGCACCATAGCTCGAAACAGAGATAAAATCCATAAAAATGGGAAAGCGAAGCTTGCGGCACAGATCCACATAAAAGAAGGACGCACCCTTGAGGATGCATACAACGATGGGGTTCTTGTCCCGGTATTCCTCGGTGAGCACCTCTGCGATTTGCTCGAGGCGCGTGCGGATCTGCTCTTCGCTGAAAAGCACAGAATCAATGTCGTTCTTTTCGGTGGTTATCCTCATGCCTTTTCTTCCTTTCCGTTTTTGGGGCGTCAAACAACGTTTACTTTATCAGCATTTCCCGTTGCGCACAAGGCGCATACGGCCTGTTTGGGCGGCTTTTCGCCATATCGAGTTTGAATACTGATATAAGCTGAATTTATAAATGCGCTTTTTGCTTGTCATTTTGCTTATTTTTCATAAAAGGCGACTGGCTTTATAAGGCGTGCTTATGCGGGCATTGGTTTTTTGTTTTGCACTGCACGTTTACGCGCGTAGACGAGAAGGATATAATTGTTTCCGGCAAAAATGAAAACGCAAAGGAGAACAACACAATGGCAACGTGCGCGGTGGTAGGCATCAACTGGGGTGACGAGGGAAAGGGCCGCATGGTGGATCTTCTTGCGGCGGACTGCGGTGCGGTGGTGCGCTACCAGGGCGGCAGCAACGCCGGACACACGGTCATCAATCAATACGGCAAGTTCGCGCTCAATCTCCTGCCCTCCGGCATTTTTACCGAGGGCGTCATTAACGTTTTGGGCAACGGCACCGTGATCGACCTTGAACACCTTTGCGGTGAAATTCAAAAGCTTCGCGCCGCGGGCGTAAAGATTACGGGCGAAAACCTGAAGATCAGCGACCGCGCCATTTTGGTGTTTCCCTTCCACAAGGCACAGGACGCTCTTGAAGAAGCGCGCCTCAAGGACGCGAAATACGGCTCCACCAAGCGCGGTATCGGTCCCGTTTACGGCGACAAGTATTTGAAAAAAGGCATTATGGCGGGCGAGCTTTTGCTGCCCGAATATTTGAAGGCGCACCTTCAGGGCGTGCTCGAATGGAAAAACCTCACAATACAAAACGTGTACGGCGAAAAGCCCTATGAGCTTAATGACATGCTCGCATGGGCGGAAACCTTCGGCGCGCCGCTCAAGGAGCATATTTGCGATACCGGCAAGGTGCTTCACGAGGCGCATCGGGCTGGCAAAAAAATACTGTTTGAGGCGCAGCTCGGCGCGCTTCGCGACATCGATTTCGGCATTTACCCCTACACCTCCTCTTCCTCGCCGCTCGCGGCGTATGCGCCCATCGGCTCCGGCGCTCCTGACATGAAGGTGGATTCGGTGGTAGGTGTTGTAAAAGCCTATTCCTCCTGCGTGGGCGAAGGCCCCTTTGTGGCAGAATGGTTCGGGGAAGACGCAGACGCCCTACGCGAGGCGGGCGGTGAGTACGGTGCGGCCACGGGGCGCCCGAGACGCGTAGGGCCCTTTGATCTCGTCGCTACGCGCTACGGCGTAAGGGTGCAGGGCGCAACAGAGCTTGCACTGACGAAGCTTGATGTTTTATCCTATATGGAAAAGATTCCCGTGTGCGTCGCCTACGAGTTAAATAGCAAGCGCACCGATGAATTCCCCATCACGCCTATGCTTTCTGCGGCAAAGCCGATCGTGGAATACATGGAGGGCTGGAACTGCGACATTTCCTCCGTGCGCGAATTCAAAGATTTGCCCAAGGCCGCACGCGAATATGTGCTTTTCCTTGAAAAGGAGCTTTGCTGCCCCATTCCTTACGTAAGCGTTGGCGCGAGCAGGAACGACATCATTCTGCGCTGAACGAACCAACCAAGTGCCGCGCGGGTATGGTTTCCCGCATTTGGAGGTATGCGTTATGGACAAAACCGTTTACGAATCCCCCCTATCCTCGCGCTATGCGTCGCGCTACATGCTCGAGCTTTTCTCCCCCGACACACGCGTGAAAACCTGGCGCAGGCTATGGATCGCCCTCGCCGAGGGAGAGCGCCTTCTTGGTCTCCCCATTACGAAGGAGCAAATCGACGAGCTCAAGGCACACCTCGACGAAATCGACTACGAGGCCATTGCCAAAAAGGAAAAAGAAGTACGCCACGACGTGATGGCACACATCTACGGGTTCGGGCTTGCGGCACCCGGCGCGAAGGGCATCCTTCACATGGGCGCGACAAGCTGTTATGTGACCGACAACGCGGACCTCATCCTTTACCGCGACGGGCTTTTGCACCTTAGAAAACAGCTTTGCGGCGTGCTTCTTTCGCTCAAAGGCTTTGCGGCGCGCTACAAGGCGCTGCCGACGCTCGGCTTTACGCATTTGCAGCCTGCGCAGCCCGTTACCGTGGGCAAGCGCGCCTGCCTTTGGATGCAGGATTTTCTTTCCGACCTCGACGAGCTTGATTTCGCTTTAAAAAACATCCTCTTTTTAGGGAGCCGTGGTACCACCGGCACCGAAGCGAGCTTTTTGAGCCTGTTCGACGGCGACGGAAAAAAGGCCGACGAACTTAACAGCTACCTCGCGCGTGCGTTCGGCTTTGAGGCCGCGTTCCCCGTGACAGGGCAAACCTACCCGCGCAAACTCGACAGCCGCATTTTAAACGCGCTTTCCTCCATTGCGCAAAGCGCGTACCGTTTTGCAAACGACCTTCGGCTTTTGCAGCACATGCGCGAGGTGGAGGAACCCTTTGAAACCGAGCAAATCGGTTCCTCGGCCATGGCCTACAAACGAAACCCCATGCGTGCAGAGCGCGTGTGCTCCCTTGCCCGCTATGTGATGGCGGACGCGCAAAACGGCGCGGCTACTGCGAGCGTGCAGTGGTTTGAGCGCACGCTTGACGACTCCGCAAACCGCCGCATCGCCATACCCGAGGCCTTTTTGGCAACGGACGCCGTTCTAAGGCTTGTTCAAAACATCGCACAAGGACTTGTGGTGAATGAAAAGATCATCGCGCGAAACCTTGCCGAATACGTTCCCTTCCTCGTTACGGAAAACCTCTTGATGGAGGGCGTGAAAAAAGGTGGCGACAGGCAAGCGCTGCATGAGGTCATTCGCACGCATTCCATGGCCGCCACCGCCCGCATGAAGGAGGGCGAACCGTGCGACCTTCTTTCCCGTCTCGCTTTTGACCCTACCTTCCCGCTTAGCAAGGCTGAAATCGAGGCCGTTGCTGACGCGAAGAACCTCACAGGGCGCTGCGAGGAACAGGTGGAACGCTTCCTTGAAAGCCTGCCGGACCTTAGTGACGCTGAGAGGGCGGAGGATTTGCATGTGTAAAGCAATTGAACTATTATTCAACAAAAAATGCGCCGCGTGTTTTCACGCGGCGCGCTTTTTACTGCAAGGCCCTAAGATTCAAGCAGGCCTAGCCGGTCAACGCCCAAACGCAACCTTCGCCCGTTCGATGAGCTTGTTATAAAGGTATACGTCCGGCCCAATAAAGTTTTCATCGGAAAAATACGAAAATGGAAACCACGCCACAGCGGTGTTTTCCCCTTCGCAAACGGAAAGCACGTCGCTCTCCTCGCACACCAAAAGGTAGGAAACCGAAAGGTGCAGGTGCGTGCTTACATATTCGCCCTTTCTCGTATGTCCGTACACAGGCAAAATATCGAGCGAGGCGATTTCCTTTTTGAGCGGGCGAATGTGTACAACGCCCGTTTCCTCCTTGGCTTCGCGAAGCGCCACATCCAAAAGGTTGGTGTCGCCATCGGCATGCCCACCCGTCCATGCCCACACACCGCGTTGGTTGTGGTGGATAAGAAGCGCCTTGTCACACGTCGTATTGACGATAAACCCCGAGCTTGTGATATGCGCGGTGCGGTTCTCTCGAAGCAGCACATTTTTCGGGTGCTTTTCGATGAACGCTAATATCTGCTTTTGATCGGCGGCCTCCTGTGCGTTGCACGGCCTATACCGCTTGATTTCCTCAAGATACGGCAAGCAAAAACTCCCTCTTTTCTTTCTTCTAAGCTAACGAACGATGCTGTAAAGCCTCATATCGAGAATTTCACCGTTCTTAATTGCATTTTTGCGCAGCACGCCCTCAAACGTGAACCCGGCCTTTTCAAGCACGCGGCACGATGCGAGGTTTCTTGCAAACGGCTCTGCGTAAACGCGTACGATATCGGTATGTAAAAACACATACGAAACCGCCTCGCGCACCGCTTCGGTCGCAATGCCCTTGCCCCAAAAATCCTCGGCGAGGTAATACCCCATTTCGGCGGTAAGTCGATGGATGTTGCCCTTTCTAAAAATGCCGATGCTACCGATGACACGGCCATTGTCCGTAATCGCCCACGCGAACGCCTCATTTTTGTCCGCATCCAGCCGGGAGCGGATGAACGACTCCGCATCCGCAAGGGAATACGGGTAAGGAATGCCGTCGCGAAGGTTATTGAGCACCTCTTTGTTGTTGATGGCATGCACCACGTCCGCCGCGTCGCTTTCCTGCCAAGCGCGAAGCCTTGTGAACTCCATACTCAGCTCCTCCTCAAATCATCGTTTCCGGCCTTACGAGCGTGTCAAACTCCTCCGGTGAAACAAGGCCACTTTCAAGTGCCGCTTCACGTAAGGTAAGGCCTTCCTTGTGTGCGCGTTGCGCGATGTGCGCCGCGTTCTCGTAGCCGATGCGTGGAGAAAGCGCCGTTACAAGCATGAGCGACGCGCCAAGATGAAGCTTGATGGCCTTCAAATTGGGTTCCAAACCTATAAGGCAGTGCTCGGTAAAGCTTTTGATCGCCTCGCTAAGAAGCCTTACGGATTCTAAAAAATCCGCCGCAATGCCGGGCATCATGGCGTTGAGCTCCAAATGCCCCTGCGAGGCCGCAAAGCTTACGGAGGCGTGGTTGCCGTGCACGCGCGCGCAAACCATTTGAAGCGCCTCGCACTGTGTGGGGTTCACCTTGCCGGGCATAATAGAGCTTCCGGGCTCGTTTTCGGGCAAAATGAGCTCTCCAAACCCGCCGCGCGGACCGCTTGCAAGAAGACGTATGTCATCCGCAACTTTAAAAAGGTCAGCCGCGAGCGCGCTGAGCGCGCCGTGCGCGAACACAAGCGCGTTTTTAGAGGTAAGCCCCTGAAATTTGTTTGGTGCAGCTACAAAAGGCATGCCGCAGCTTTCAGCGAGGCGCGCGCAGCCCTTTTCGCCAAGCGCCTTGTGCGCGTTAAGCCCTGTGCCCACCGCCGTGCCGCCAAGCGGCAGTTCATACAGAAGCGGCAGCGCGGCCTCAAGCATTTGGATGCCGCTGTGGAGCATTGCGGCGTAACCGGAAAATTCCTGCCCGAGCGTTACGGGAACCGCGTCCTGCAAATGCGTGCGCCCAAGTTTTATGAGGCATTTATAATTGACGGAATGTTCATTCATAACATCAAGCATCTTTCGGAGCGCCGGCAGCAGGCTTTGCCGAATGCCAAGCACGGCAGAAACATGCATGGCAGAGGGAAATACATCGTTGGTGCTCTGTCCGAGGTTGACGTGGTCGTTTGGGTGCACTGTTACGCCACGAAGTGCGCACAGATGCACGATCACCTCGTTGACGTTCATGTTGGTTTGCGTACCGCTTCCCGTTTGGTAAATACAAAGCGGAAACGCATCGTCGTATGTGCCGCGAAGAATTTCCTCCGCCGCAGCGGCAATGGCTTCCGCCTTTTGCTGCTCCAAGCAGCCAAGCGCGGCATTGGCCTGCGCCGCGGCTCCCTTGATGCGCGCAATGGCGTGAATCAGCTCGAGCGGCATCAAGCCGCCGATTTTAAAGTGCGCAAGGCTCCTTTGCGTTTGCGCGCCCCAAAGGCGGTGCGCTTCCACCTTCACTTCTCCCATGCTGTCGCGCTCCGTACGGACTTCCATACACGCCCTCCCAACCGCCATGTTTTCCCCATTTTATCACCCGCGCGGCACGAAGGTCAACGCGGGCGCGGCTGCGCGGGCAAAATGGTGCGCCGACCTGTACGGTTACGAAAATGTTCGAAAAATGCCGCATTTTTCCAAACCGGTATTGACACCCGCATTGCAGTTCTGCTACCATATATTCACACATTAAAAAAATCAAGCCACAACATATTGTATAAATGATTTGGGTTATGCATTTTTGCGCCCGACGGGATTGGGCGGATTTTTTGTCTTTTTTTATCTAGTCAAGCAGGGAGGCACGTGAGAATGTTAAGGATGATCCGCAAGCGCAACGGCGCACTCGTACCCTACAAGCAAGAGAAGATCGCGCTTGCTATTTTCAAGGCAGCGCAGGCCGTGGGTGGCAACGACTGGGATTTGAGCGAAAAGCTTGCCGCGCAGGTGGGCGAGATCGCCAATTTTAAATACCCCGAAGGCACCGCTGACGTGGAAGGCGTGCAGGATATCGTAGAAAAGGTGCTCATCGAAAACGGCCATGCCCGCACGGCAAAGGCCTTCATTCTCTACCGCGAAAAGCGCCGCGCTTCCCGCGAAGCGAACGCGCTCATCGGCGCGACCATCGAAATGTTCTCCAACTACCTTGAGGATCAGGATTGGCAAATCAAGGAGAACGCCAACACGCAGCGCTCCATCAACGGCATGAACAACTACATCCGCGAAACGTTCACCAAGCAGTACTGGCTGCATGAGGTGTACCCCGCGGAGGTGCGCGATGCGCATGTATCCGGCGACATTCACATGCACGACCTTGGCTTCTTCGGCCCTTACTGCGCCGGCTGGGATCTGCGTCAGATCCTCTTAAACGGCTTTGGCGGCGTACCCGGCAAGGTCGAATCGAGCGCCCCGAAGCATCTGCGCTCGTTTTTGGGGCAAATCGTCAACTCCACGTTCACCACGCAGGGCGAAACCGCCGGCGCGCAGGCGTGGTCGTCGTTTGACACCTATTGCGCTCCCTTCATCCGCTACGACAAACTCGATTATAAAGCCGTCAAGCAGGCGCTGCAGGAGTTCATTTTCAACATCAACGTGCCCACGCGCGTGGGCTTTCAGTGCCCGTTTTCCAACCTCACCTTCGACATCAAGGTGCCCCGTACCCTCAAGGATGAACCGGTCATTTACCGTGGCAAGCCCACGGAGGATACGTACGGCGATTTTCAAGCCGAAATGGATCTTTTCAATGCCGCGTTTTGCGACGTGATGCTTGAGGGCGATAGCAAAGGCCGCGTGTTCACCTTCCCCATCCCCACCATCAACATCACCCGCGAGTTTGACTGGAACAGTCCCGTTGTCGACAGGTTTATGGAAATCACCTGCAAATACGGCATTCCGTACTTCTCCAACTACATCAATTCCGACCTCTCGCCCGAGGACGCGGTGTCCATGTGCTGCCGCTTAAGGCTTGACACCAAGGAGCTTCGCAAACGCGGCGGCGGGCTTTTCGGCTCGAACCCGCTCACCGGCTCCATCGGCGTTGTTACCGTCAATTTGCCGCGCATCGCCTACGTTTCACGCAGCGAGTCGGAATTCCGCGCAAGGCTTTGCCAAATGGTGCATACGGCCAAAAAGAGCCTTGAAATCAAACGCAAGGTTGTGGAGGAGCAGACCGCCCGCGGGATGTACCCCTATTCCGCTTATTATCTTAGGGACATCAAGGCGCGTACGGGCCAATACTGGTACAACCATTTCAACACCGTAGGGCTTCTGGGCATGAACGAAGCCTGCCTCAACCTTTTGAAAGAAGATCTTACCACCGAAAACGGCCAGGGGTTTGCCGTGCGCACGCTCAGCTATATGCGCGAGCTTCTTACCGACATTCAGGAGGAAACCGGCCACTTCTACAACCTCGAGGCGACACCCGCGGAAGGCACGAGCTACCGCTTGGCTAAACTCGACAAAGAAAAGTATCCGAATATCATCACTGCGGGCAATCAAACGCCCTACTACACCAACTCGAGCCAGCTCCCGGTTGGCTTTACCGACGATATTTTTGAAACGCTCGACTTGCAGGATGAGCTTCAAACCCTCTATACGGGCGGCACGGTGCTGCATTTGTACCTAGGGGAGCGCATCAAGGACATCAGCGTGGCCAAGGCGGTTTTGCAAAAGGCGTTTACCAATTATAAGCTCCCCTATATTTCGCTCACCCCGACCTTCTCCATTTGCCCCGAGCATGGCTATGTGGCAGGCGAGCACTTCAACTGCCCCACCTGCGGCAAAGAGGCCGAGGTATGGAGCCGTGTTGTAGGTTACCTGCGCCCGGTGCAAAACTACCACCGCGGCAAAAAGGAAGAATACATGGAGCGCAAAAAGTATGTGATCCGCGAGGAGAACCTTTCGTGAAGCTCGCGGGGCTTATCAAATCCTCCACGCTTGACTACCCGGGCGCTTTGAGTGCGGTATTCTTTTTCCCGGGCTGTAACTACGATTGCTTTTATTGCCACAACCGCGACATTCTTCACGGTGAAGGCATCGGCATGGACGTAAACGAAGCCCTTGCGTTTCTTGAGAAACGCAAGGGCCTTCTTGACGCAGTTGTGCTTTCCGGCGGCGAAGCGGCACTTCAAAAGGGCCTTAAGGAGCTTGCGCTCACCCTGAAGTCCATGGGTTTTTTGGTAAAGCTCGACACCAACGGTTCACTCCCTGAAGCCGTAAGCTCCATGCTCGCCTCGAACGCGCTCGACTATGTTGCGCTCGACTATAAGGCGCCATGGAGCCGTTACCACGAAATTGCAGGCAATGGCGCGAACGCCGAGCAGGTAAAGGAAACTGCGTCGCTTCTTTTTGCTTCTTCCATCTCTTTTGAGGCACGCACCACGGTGATACCGCAGCTTTCGCTTTCTGACATGCTCGTGATGGCGAGAGAAATGCCCCCTTTGCCGCGCTATGTTTTAAACCCCTACCGCATGCCCCCAAGCTACCGTCAGGAAGACCTGTTCCGCCTCAAAAAACCCCCGCACTTGCCGGAAACACTCCTTGCGTTTGCCGAGGCAATCAAGCCCTTCCAGCCCAACGTCGTTGCCTACTGAACACCTGCGGCACGCGGCTTCTTCTGTTGTAGCACCATCTTTTCACCACACGTCAACCACTCTGCCCTTTTTCGACCACTTTGCCGCCATCTGCCGCTCTTTGCACAAGAGCGGTTTTGTTGTATAATGCATGTTATACAAATAAATTATTAGGTAAAAATTTGAAAAAGGAGTGATGCCGGCATGATCAAGGTCACAGCGGATTCCACCTGCGACCTTACCCCCGAAATCCTAAGTAAACTCAACGTAACGCTTACCCCGCTTGCCATTGTAGTGGGCGAAGAAACTTTCCGCGACGGCGTGGACATTTATCCTGCGGATGTTTTCCGCTACGTGGAGCAGGAAGGAAAAACGTGCAAAACGGCGGCTGTCAACGTATACGAATATCATCGTCTTTTTGAGGAATTATTGGAAACCTACGACGCCGTTGTCCACATCAACATCAGTGCAGAATTTTCTTCCTGTTACCAGAACGCGTCGCTTGCGGCAAAGAGTTTTGAAAACGTGTACGTTGTGGATTCGCGCAACCTCTCAAGCGGCAACGGGCATGTGGTGTATGCCGCAGCGGAAATGGCGAAGAAGGGCATGAGCGCCCCCGAAATTGTGGAAAGGCTCAACGACCTTATTCCACGGGTGGACGCAAGCTTTGTAATCGACAAGCTCGACTACCTTCACAAGGGCGGGCGCTGCACGGGGCTCGAGGCGTTTGGCGCGAAGCTTTTTCAGCTCAAGCCTAGCATTGAGGTACAGGGCGGCAAAATGGCCGTAGGAAAAAAGTACAAGGGCAGCTTTGACCGCGCCCTCGAGAACTACGTGAAGGACAAGCTGAAGGACCTTGACGACATCGACCAAACGCGCGTGTTCATTACCCATCCGGCTTGCGCGCCGGAAACCGTAGAAAAGGTACGCGAGCTTATCAAAAACCTCGCTAACTTTCAAGAGATCATTGAAACGCGTGCGGGCTGCACGGTTTCAAGCCACTGCGGGCCGTATACGCTCGGGATTCTCTTCCTCCGCAAAACACCAAAACAGCTTTAATCACAATACCCCCGCCGCTTTTTGATTGCGGACGGGGGCTTTTTTGCGCAAAAATTCGGGCGGATGATTTCTCATCCGCCCGAAAGCTGCTAAAGCCACTTTCTTGATAATCAATAGAGCAGGTTCGCTCCACTTTGGCTGTCGAAAATATGAATATGCTCGGGTGCCGCGGTAAAATCGATGTACGACTCTTTCGCGGAGCCGAAGCTGCGGTTTTTGATCATTTCGGTGGTGGTTACGCGGAGCACGATGTCTTTTCCTGCCGCTTCCACATGCACGTAGGCCTCGCTGCCCATCATTTCGGATACGTCCACACGAGCATGCACGGTGTTTTTGCCGCTTTGCGAAGCAATTTCCAGATGCTCGGGACGAATGCCCGCCGTTACATCGCACGCCTGTGCGTTCTTCTGCCGCAGGATCGCTTGCGCTTCCTCGCTCAGCTCCATTTCCGCCTCTTCGATCTTTACGCTGTACTTACCGCCGGAAACCAAAAGCTTGGCGTTAAAGAAGTTCATCTGCGGCGTGCCGATGAAGCCGGCCACAAACAGATTCGAAGGTTTGTTGAACACATCGTGCGGGGTTCCGATCTGCTGCACATAACCATCCTTCATCACGACGATGCGGTCGCCGAGGGTCATAGCCTCGGTCTGGTCGTGTGTAACGTAAATGAAGGTGGTGTCGATGCGCTCGCGCAGTTTGATGAGCTCCGCGCGCATCTGGTTTCTGAGCTTGGCGTCGAGGTTAGAAAGCGGTTCGTCCATCAGGAACACCTGCGGCTCGCGCACGATGGCGCGGCCAATGGCGACGCGCTGGCGCTGACCGCCCGAAAGCGCCTTGGGCCTGCGGGCAAGATACTCGGTGATGCCCAAAATTTCCGCGGCTTCCTTAACCTTTTTGTCGATCTCCGCCTTGGGTACCTTGCGCAGTTTGAGCGCAAACGCCATGTTCTCATACACCGTCATGTGCGGGTAGAGCGCATAGTTCTGGAACACCATCGCGATGTCCCTGTCCTTGGGAGCAACATCGTTGACGAGCTTGTCGCCAATGTACAGCTCGCCCTCGGAAATTTCCTCAAGACCGGCGACCATGCGCAGTGTCGTGGATTTGCCACAGCCCGAAGGGCCTACCAGCACCACGAATTCCTTGTCGGCGATTTCGAGGTTGAAATCGACGACAGCCACCACATTTTTGTCGTACACCTTCTTGAGGCCTTTCATGGTTACATTTGCCATGAAACCCGGCTTTGACGGACGGTGCCTCCGCACGCATCCTCTCAGGCCACCCAAAATACGGGTGCAGCCCTTTACGGCAGGTCTCCACACTGCCGCACCGCAAGCCGAAGCGGAATGGTTTACCTCCTTTTTGTTGACCCGCGCAGCTATTTTGTGGAGTAGCGGCACGGCGCCTTATTTTTTGGGCGAAACCGCCCAAATCGCATACGAAAGTTCAACGGCGCGGAACACCCACGCGCGGAATGGGGGTGAAACAATTGCATCAACGTTTTTCAAACGAGCGTGCGCGTGCGCGCCGCATATGGGAATCGATGATTTTTTATTATTATATACGCTTTTGGCGCCGCACGCCAGATGCAGTGTTGTGAAAAAAGAGCAAATCTTGGCCTTTATGAACCTGTGGATTTGTAATGGCGCAGTCCAATTTTGAAAAGCAAGCGGCACGGAACAAGGAAAAGAAGCGACACAAGCGGCAGCAGCATGTACCATATGCTTTCGCTTCTCCCCACAAGATACAAAAACGGGTAATACTGGAACAGCGCAAGCGGAATTACAAAGGTGAGGAACCGGAGCACATCCTTGCCGTAGACGGAAAACGGGTACGCACCGAATTCCCTGCCGCCGTCGGTGAAAATGTTCATGAACTCCAGCCCTTCGGTTGTAAAAAAGCAAAGCGCCGCGTAGATAACAAAAAGCCCGGAGAACACCAAGGTTCCGCAAACGACCATCAGCGTAAGCGTCAAAACCTTATCGGCGGTCCAAACGACACCGCTTGCCGGAATGGCATACAAAAATACCGCCACCGCCTGCAATAGCCGCCCCGCACGCGAAAGCTCAAACCGCGAGGCAAGCACTTGAAGTACCTCGCTTCTGGGGCGCACAAGGATACGGTCAAACTCACCGTTTGCGAGCACGCGCGCAAACCCATCGAACCCGCGTGCAAAGCATTCCGCAAGTGAAAAGGCCATTAGCACCGTCGCAAAGCACAAAAGCACTTCGGCAAAGGAAAAACCCTCCACCGCATGAAACCGTGCAAACATGAAGTACATGCCCAAAAACGCGGAAAAGGAAACCAAAAACTGCCCAAGCATCGTTAAAAACAGCGAAGCCTTGTACTGCATTTGGCTTTTAATGTGGATGGAAAGATACGTCAAATAAAGCTTCATCGCTCAGCCTCCCTGCACGACAACCTTTTTGATTGCGCGGCTCATCCATGTCCGGCCAAGAAGTACAAGCGCCAAAAGCCAGCACACCTGAAGCGCCACGCCCCGAAGAAGCGCCGCCCCACTCACGCTGCCGCCATAGATCAAAAGGGGGAGGTTCTGCATGGAGGCAAACGGTGTAAGCTCGAGCACTTTTCTCACCCCATCGGGCAAAAACGGCAGCGGTATGATTCCGCCCGAAAGAAACTCTGCCAGAGAAACCGCCACAATACGCACGCCCGAGGGGTTTACGGTATAAAACGTGGCGATGTAAACGAGCATGCAGTACGCCACCACCGTGAAATACCCGAGCGCCGCCGTAACAAGAAACCACAGGAAGCTCCCAAAATTTGGCGGGAGCGAAAGCCCGTAGGGCGCGGGTAAGAACGCCGCCACCAAAAGGATGGGCATACTTCGGAGCACAGCCTTTGACAACCGAACTGCGGCGTTTTTCATAAACCACATCCAATAAAGGTCGAGCGGGCGGGCAAGCTCGTAGGCCACATGCCCTTCGCGGATGCCCGCAAAAATCTCCTCATCCAAAAACCACACCATGAACAGCGCCAGAAACGCCTGTTGAAGCCAAATGTAGTTTGAAAGCTGCGAAAAGCCCATCGGGAACGCCGCGGCATTCTCCTTATAAAACGCCGCAAACATGAGGATTTCCATGAACCCCCAAGCAAACTGCGTCGCAACGCCCGCGTATGCGGCCGCGCGGTATTGAAGCCCATGAAGAAAGCGGATACGAAACATCGCAAGATAGCTTTTCATATGCGGAACTCCTCATACAGCGAAACCACCATTTCCTCCGCGCTTGTGCCCGCAACCGAAAGGTCGGTAACGTCTGCATTTTTGGTGAGCACGGCGATGGCGTCCGAAACGGAGACCTCCCGCGTATCCACCGCAAACACGGCGCGCCCATCCGTTTGCTCCTTCAGTGCAATGCCTCTTTGCGGTGCAAACGTACCGCCCGAACAGGTAAGCGTAACGGTTTTGTAGGGGGAGTTTCTCGTTTTGAGCTGCGAAAGCGACCCATCCAGCAAAATTTTACCTTTGCCGATGAGGAGAATGCGCTCGGTAAGTGCTTCAATGTCCTGCATGTCGTGGGTGGTGAGAACCACGGTGGTTTTCCTTTCGCGGTTGACGCGCTTGATGAAGCTTCGCACGGCGATTTTTGAAACCGCGTCCAGGCCGATGGTCGGCTCGTCCAAAAAAAGGATGGACGGCTCGTGCAAAAGCGACGCGGCAATTTCGCAGCGCATCCTTTGACCAAGGGAAAGCTGGCGCGCGGGGGTTTTCAAAAGCTCGCCAAGCTCCAAAAGCTCGGTAAGCTCCTCTGCACTTTTTTTGTAGCGCTGCGGCTCCACGCGGTAAATGTCCCGAATCAGCTCAAACGAGTCGATTACGGGAACATCCCACCAAAGCTGGGTGCGCTGCCCGAACACCACGCCGATGCGTTTCACATGCGCACGGCGCTCCTTCCACGGCACAAGGCCGTCGATCACACAGGTTCCCTCTTCCGGCGTGAGGATGCCGCACATGATCTTGATGGTGCTGCTTTTCCCCGCNNGGCCGACCATTTCCCCGTCGCCGATGGTAAACGAAACGTCGTCCAGCGCGCGCAGCCGCGTGACGTCGCGCGAAAAAAGCGCGCGCGCTGCCGCTTTTAGTCCGCCTGTACGCTTCGCCACGCGAAAGGTTTTTGTGATGTGCTTGAGTTCAATCATACGTTTGCCTTTCTTTTCTGCTCCGTTTTGCCACGCGCTGCGCAAATACGACGCAACGCCGCACGGTGGCATAAGCCTCCCTGCGTGATGCAAACACGATAGGTTTTTTAATTTCCCCTCCTTTTTTAAGCGAATAAACCGCAAGGCGGAGCGGCTTTCGCCGCCCCTACCCCTAAGTATTCCTCTTTATCAACGGGCTTTACGCTTCCACGCGCTCGAACATATCCTTCGCTGCGCCGCACAGCGGGCAAACGTANNAAGGGAATTTCCCCGTCGTATTCGTAGCCGCAAAGCGTGCAGCGCCAGATATATTTCTTTTCGGCCTTCGGCTCCGCGGCTTTCGGCGCGGGAGCAGCAATCGGCTCCACCTTTTCAAACATGTCCTTCGTCGCGCCGCACAGCGGGCAAACGTAATCGTCGGGCAGCTGTTCGAAGGGAATTTCCCCGTCGTATTCGTAGCCGCAAAGCGTGCAGCGCCACACGGGCTTCTCTTCGGCGGGCTTTTTCTCCGCGTTTCTTTCCTCGGCGATGTACGTCGGCGCGTTCTTGGGGCTCTTTCCTTTGATGACCTTGTGATAATAAGCGTAGGTCATAGGAGGCTCGTCCAGCATGGTATCGCCATCCACCACCTCGCCCAAAAACACTGTGTGTGTGGGCGCTTCCATCGACTGGATGAGCTTACACACGATGTAACCGCAGCAGGTTTTCAAAACGGGCATATTCTGCTTGAGCTCATAGGGGACGGAGGCGAATTTATCGGTTTCGCGGCCGGTTTTGAAACCGAAGTTGCCAATGATACCCGGGTCGCATTCCTCCGAAAGGATGGAAACGGAGAACATCCCGCTTTCGCGGATGCAGGAATTGGTGTAGTTATCATGGTTGACGCTTACGGCGATGGTAGCCGGCTGCGAGGTAATCTGCATAACGCTGTTGACGATGCAGCCCGTAGGGCGCTTGTTCGCGGCATCCTGTGCGCCTACCACATACAGCCCGTAGGAGATGTTGCGAAATACGATGGGGTTCATACATGCCTCCCTTTTTGCATTTGCGTACCTTTAAGGATTATTCTACCACAACAAGCAAAAAAATTCCGCAAAAGACTTGCGGAAAACCTTTGCTTTTTCAAACAAGCTTAATGTGAGTGAAGTTGAACCCCTGCGGTTTTGAAGGCCGAAAAGCACGCCATCGCTGTGTTGCCGACGCTAACCGTGGGGGCCGCCACGCTTTCGCGTCGGCGTCTTGCGCTGACACGCTTTTCAGCCTTCAAAACTTTCCAACCTCAAAACTGCTATTTTGGATGCAGTTCGAGGAAGAGGAGGAAGCCATAGCGGCGCTATGGCGACTGACGATGACAAGGAAATGCGCCAAAAAGCAGTTTTGAGGCGCAGGATGTTTGACTCCCCTCACCTTAAACAAACGGGTTCCAAAAGCGGCTGTCGTTGATAAATACCGACACCGCAATGGTGAAAAGGAAGATTGCCGCACACAGGATAAGCGCGACCCAATCGAGCCGCCCAAAGCTTCGCCCGGTGTACCATGTGCGCTTTTTGCTTTTTCCAAAGCCCCTTAAATCCATCGCGTTGCTGATGGATTCCACGCGGTCGAGCGTAGAGAGGATGAGCGGCACGATGATGATCAACGCGTTTTTGAAGCGATCCATAAGCTTGGCTTTTTTGCTCATATCGAGCCCGCGCGCTTGCTGCGCCATGGAAATGTTGTTATAATCCCGCTGGATGTCGGGGAAGTACCGCAGGGTAAGCGACACCGCGTACGCCGCGCGGTAGCCGACGCCTACGCCGTTGAGCGCCGAGGCAAACTCGCTCGGGTTGGTGGTGAGGAGGAAAATCATCCCGAGCGGCACTACCGAGGCGTATTTCACCATTTTTGTACCTTGATAAAGAAGTTGTTCCCAAGTAAAGCTGAAATTACCAAATAGTCGCGCAAACTCGTGGCGCGTGCCGTAAATTTTCACGCCCTCCTCGGGCGAAAACACATAGGAGATGACAAAGTTTGTGAGGATGAAAATCGCCACATAGATGACCATCAGCCGTATCTGCGAAAACTTTATTTTGGAAATATGCAATACCCACAGCGAAAACGCCATGATGCAAAGGATCACCCTTACATCGTAAGAAAACATAACGCCAAAGGTAAGAAACAAGAAGCAGATGAACTTCGTAAGCCCCGACATACGGTGGATGGGCGTATCGAGCTTGTTGTAGGAAAACACCTTGATCTTCATGCGCCGCGCACCCACCTTTCGTGATCGATGAAGCACTGCACGAACGCCGCCGCATCCTCGATGCCCGAGCGGCGCGCAAGCGTATAAAGCGAGGTTTCCCGAAGGTTTGCGCGCTCAATTACAACATCATCTGTAAGGATTTGGCTCGCGGGCGCATCCGCAATCAGCTCGCCGTCACTCAAAACCACCGCGCGCGGCGTATATTCGAGCATCAGGTGCATGTCGTGGGTGATGAGTACCACCGTAACGCCCTTTTGGTTTAAGTCCAAAAGGAATCGCATGATTTCCGTATAATGCCTGTAATCCTGCCCGGCGGTCGGCTCGTCGAGAAGCAGCATACGCTCCGTCGAACAGAGCGCGCGCGCCAAAAGCACGCGCTGCTGCTGCCCGCCGGNNCGAGCGCCAGCATGACGGCAACCGTTACGCGCTTTTTTTGCCCGTAGCTCAAAGCCGAAATCGGCCAGCCGATAAACGGCGAAAGCCCGCAAATATCAAGCGCCTGCTTAACGCGCTCTTTGATGGTCGCTTCATCCGCGCCGCGAAGCTTGAGCCCAAGCCCCACCTCTTTTGCGATCATGGTTTCGCTGATCATCTGGTTTGGGTTTTGCATCACAAGGCCGATGTATTCCGCGCGCTCGCGGATGGTTT
>DLFZ01000013.1 GCA_002482435.1 Christensenella sp. UBA7707 | reverse complement strand
GTGCGCAGCGGCTTATACGCCGCGCGCTCAATCAAAAAGCCAAGCGCGACCGTTAAAAGGAGCACGAGCGGAATTGCGACCGCCATCGGCAGCGAAGCCGAGAGATATACCATCATAAGGCCTGCGCACATGAACACGTCGCCATGGGCAAAGTTGATCAAGCGAAGGATGCCGTATACCATTGTGTAGCCGATGGCGATGAGCGCATATTGGCCGCCGACCGATATTCCCGAAAGGAAGTACGAGAGGTTGGCGTGGAAAAATTCGAGCATTGATGTTCCTCCATCTATGCCGCTGAAAACGGAAACGGTTCACGCTTCTTTTATAAAGCGGCATCGGATTGTTTAAAAAGAAGAAAGCGCATTACTTTGATTTTGATATGGCTGCGGGCGCGTCGGGGAACGAGGGGTAGGTGAGAGAAACCGAACGCTGCGCCCAAGCAGGCCGCTTGTACAAAGCGCGGCGGGGACTGGTGCCCCCGCCGCACTTCATAGCGCATTTTAGTTGATCGTAACCGGGGGCAGAGCGTCCCACTTGCCGGTTTCGTTGTTGCAATGCTTAACGTATGCGGTGTTGCGAATTGCGTCGCCGTTGACTTGGTCAAGCGCGATCGGGCCGGAAACACCGTCGTATTCGGTAGTCCAAAGCGCTGTCATGATGGCGGCGGGGTCGATGCTTCCGGCTTTTTTCATCGCCTCAAGCGCAAAGAAGTAAGCGTCGTAACCCATTGCGGTAACGGCCGAAACGGTGTCGTCTCCGCCGTTGTTGGCAAGGCGGGTCGCATCGGCGTTGACCCATTCTTTGTAGCTGGTATCGAATTCAGCGTTTGCACCCTCGGGGTAGAAGGTGGTGACGGTAACATCAACGCTCTTGCCCTTAGCGGCCTGAAGGATAACGTTGGAGTCCCACGTATCGCCCGCGAGAATGGGCATGCCGAGCGTTTGAGCTTCCGCCTGGTCAATGATCAGCTGCGCGGCTTCGGTGGAAACCGGCGAGAAGAATACCTGTGCGCCGCTGTTCTTTGCGTTGTTGATGTAGCTTGTGAAATCGCTGTTGCCCTCGGGGAAGGTATCCTGCACGCAGGTGCCGCCAAGCGCTTCAAACGCCTTGACGAAGTAATTCACAAGCCCGCCGGAGTAGTCGTCGCCCAGCTTGGAAAGGCAGTATGCTGTTTTTACGCCGAGCGTGTTAAAGGCGTAGTTCGCGAGAACCGTGCCTTGGAACGGATCGAGGAAGCAGATGCGGAAATAGTGCTTGTTGCCCTCGGTTACCTGAGGGTTGGTGCAGGTGATGCCCACGCAGGGGATGCCGGCCGCTTCAAACGTCGGAGAAGCCGCGATGGACACGCCTGAGCCATAGGACCCCAGCACAACAGACACACCTGCCGAAACCAGCGTGGACGCGGCGGAGGCGGCCTTGTCGTTGGAGCTTTCGTTGTCTACCTTGACGAGCTGAACGTCATACGTCTTTCCGTTGATTTGAACGGTGGGGCTAACGGCGTTTGCGTACTCTACGCCAAGGGTCTCCTGCTTGCCGCCCGCGCCGTTGTCGCCGGATGCGGGTTCGTAGATGCCGATCTTCACGACGGGATTGCCGGAAGAGGGTTGGTCGGCGTTACCGGATGTGTTCGGAGCCGAAGCTTGGCACGCGGTGAACGACACGACGAGAATGAGCGCCAGTAGGAATGCTGCTACCTTCTTCATGACCGTTTTCCTCCAATTTTTAGTTTTGAAATTTGGGGCAGAACAGCAGATGACGATCCGGCGTTTGAGCCGGCGTTAAAAAAATTATAAACGCGATTTGCCTTCGATGCAAGCGTTGTTATTCACACAATATGCAATATATATTTTATAATGAGCTCCGGCGTGCAGTTTCTCCAACATATGCATGAATGCCATCAAAACACGACAAAACTCGCGAAATTTGCACATATTATGTCAGAAAATGCCGCACGACAAGAAATGACGATAAATAAAAATACAAAAAAACAACATAAATATGCGCGCGGACGATTCGTCTGCGCGCATGTCAAAAACGTGGCTGGTTTTACGCGGCAAAGGCTTTCCGAAACGGATAGGGCTGCCTGTTTTGATGCCAAAAGCGGAACTTTATTTTAGCGGTCGGCAACGCTTTAATGGCTCTTTGAACGGTGGCTTTTCTTTTGGCGCTTCGAAAGGGGCGAGTCTTCGCCCCGCTGAGTTGGAGTACCGTATCTGAGGTGTGGTTTCCATTGCGTATCAAAATTAGGCGGTTTTTAAACTTTATGGAATGAGCCGTAGCATATTCCAGGAAAACGGAGGCAGCACAAGCTCGGTTGTGCCATCCGATCGAGGTGCCACGTCAAGCGGGTGAGGGAAAACCGGCGCGGAATCCGCAGTGTTGCGGTCTGTAGGTGCATGGCCGGACATGGAAACGGCGGTACAATTGGAGAAGGCGGAGAACCCTTCCGTTGTTACATGGCAGGGAATCGCCTCGTCGAGGCTGCGGTTAACGGTAAACAGCGTAAGCGAACCGTCCTCCGCAAGTACCGTCGCACAGTCGAGCATGGGGATGTGCGCACCGACGCTGCAGGCATATTCCGGCGCATCTACGTTTGCGCGAAACGCCGTGCCCCTCCCGTAACGCGAGGCGTAAAGGAACGGATGATAGATCGTTTGCGCCCACGCGCGGCCGCCCTGCTCCGTCATAATTGGGGCAATGGTATTCACAAGCTGTGCAAGGCAGGCGATCTTCACGGTATCCGCATTGTTGATGAGCGTGTTCATCATGCAGCCCACCACGAGCGCGTCGGCCATGTTGTACCGCTCCTCTTCAATGGGCCGCGCGACCATCCATTTTGGCGGCGCAACGCACTCTTTTTGAAAGTGATACCACACGTTCCACTCATCGAAGGAAAGATGAACATCGTGGTCGCCGCCCTGTTCGCGTTTGGCTTCGCGGCAGATGGCTGCAACCTCCTTGATGAAACCGTCCATCGCAACGCTATTTGCGAGAAAGCTCAGCAAATCACCGTCGTTGTTTTGATAATATTGGTGCAGGGAAAGGTAATTGATGTAGGGGTAGCAATGTTTGAGCACCGTACGCTCCCATTGCCCAAAGGTCGGCATGTTTCGGTAGGAACTTCCGCATGCGACAAGCTCAATGTCTGGGTCGAGCCATTTCATCATTTTTGCGGTTTCACAGGCGATGCGGCCATATTCCTCAGCGGTTTTGGCGCAAATTTGCCACGGGCCGTCCATCTCGTTCCCAAGGCACCAAAGCTTTACGCCATAAGGTTCCGCATGCCCGTTTTTTCGACGGAGCTCGGCGTAGTGCGTGGGGAGGGAGCCGTTTACATATTCGAGCAGATTGGCCGCATCCTGCGGTGTTCCTGTTCCAAGGTTTACGCCGAGCATGGCGGAAACGCCAAGGCGCTCGCAGTATTGCAAAAACTCGTCCGTGCCTACGCTGTTGGGTTCGAGCGCAAACCACGCAAGCTCCGGCCGCACGGGGCGGTTTTCACGCGGGCCAATGCCATCCTCCCAGCGATAACCGGAAAGAAAATTGCCCCCCGGGTAACGGATGTGGGAAAGGTTAAGCGGGCGGATAAGCTCCATCACATCCTGCCGGAAACCATGCTCGTCTGCCGTAGGGTGGCCGGGTTCGTAGATGCCTGTGTAAACCGCGCGGACCATGTGCTCGATGAAGGAACTGTAGAGCCTGTAGGCGATG
>DLFZ01000016.1:727-3634 GCA_002482435.1 Christensenella sp. UBA7707 | reverse complement strand
AAATCTTGAAATAGCGCTGCTATTCCTGCGATTTTGCTCCTCGCTGGACACAAAACTTTCTCGCCAATCCGTCATCCCTCATTTAATCAGTGTTTACTTATGAGGCTGTGCCCACGAAGAACTGACGCGCAGGTTTTTTCAATGCGGAGGAAGAAAGCTTGTTTGAACAACTCGTAAAGGACTTAACGTCTTTAAGCGTCATCGGAATGTGCAAAAACGCAGGAAAAACCACCGTGTTCAACACGCTTGTGCGCGAGTTGAGCGGCACGCGAAGGCTTGGGCTTACGAGCATTGGCCGCGACGGGGAGAGCGAAGACGTTGTGACCCACACGCACAAGCCCGGCATTTACGTGTACGAAAATACGCTTGTCGCTACCGCCGAAAATTTGCTGAAACGCTGCGATATTACCCGGGAAATTTTGCACACCACGCCGTACAACACGCCCATGGGCGCGGTGGTATTGGTGCGCGCCAGAAGCGACGGAAACGTGCAGCTTGCGGGGCCATCCATCACGGCGCAGATGAGCGTGCTGAAAGATGAATTTTACCGCTTCGGCGCGGAACTTGTACTCATCGACGGCGCGGTGAGCCGCAAAACCCTTTCCGCACCCGCGGTGAGCGAGGCAACCATTTTGTGCAGCGGCGCATCCTATAGCCGCAACATGGAAACGACACTTGAAGATACCGCCCATGTGGCGCGGCTTTTGACGCTGCCCGTGCAGACTGCGTGGACGAGCAAGGAGCTTGAAACGCCGTTTTTGAAGGCGCTCATCAGGCGCGCGGACGGCAGCGTGTACGCCTTGAAGGAAGGGGAGGCGCTGGTGGATGCTTTGAAGCGGAAAGAAAACGCTTCGCCCATCAAGGTGTTTGTGCGCGGCGCGGCGACGGATGCGCTGTTTCGCCACGTGCTCGACAGGGCTATTTCGCTTGATGGCGCGGAGTTTACCGTGGAAGACGGTACAAAGCTTCTTTTGAGCCGCGCGGTGATGGAGCGGCTTTTCGCGCGCGGCGCAAGGCTCAGCGTACAGCTTGGAACGCGCCTTCTGGCGGTAACGGTCAACCCCGTGTCCGCCTACGGCGGCAACTATTCGGCGCGGGAATTTTTGGAGCGCATGGAACAACGCGTACACTTACCCGTGTTTGATGTGGGAGGGCAGGAATGAACGAACTTACTTATGACCAACGCGCCGACATCGGCTTTGAATATGTGCGCGGGCTTCTTGTTACCTCGTCGCCCTACGGCGCGAAGGAGGTTCGCCACCTGCGTTTTTATGAGCCCGACGAGCGCGAGGCGCTTGAACGCGAGCTAAGCAACGTGAAGCGTGTAAAAAACACGCTTGAAACATATGCGCAGGAGTATGAGCTTCTCGACCGCGTGTTTACCCAGCTCAAAGACATTCGCCATTCCATAAGAAGGTGCGAGCACGGCGTTTTGAGCGAGGTGGAGCTTTTTGAGATCAAGCAGTTTCTCTTGCAGCTCTCCGTCATCGCGCCTGTTTTTCAAAAGCTTGTGGCGGAGGCAGGGCTTTTTGATATGGAGCTTACGGATGCCGCCGAGGCGCTTCAAAAGCTCGACATGGACGGGGAAAAGAGCGCTACCTTCTACATCGGCGAAAACCTTTCGCCCGTGCTTTCAAGCATCCGCCGCGAAAAGCGCGAAATGGAAAAAAGAATCCGCGAGGCGCAAGGGGAGGTGCGCGATGCGCTTCTTAGGGAGCGCGCGCTTCTTGCAGCACGCGAGGATGAGGAGGAGACGCGCATCCGCGCGCTTCTTTCCGAACAGCTTCGCCCTTATATGTACGAGCTTTTAAAAAACACCGATGCCATTGCTGCGTTCGACTTTACCGTGGCGCGTGCGCGGCTTGCCCGCGCGTACCGCGCTGAAAAGCCGGAGCTTTGTGAAAGCGGTGTTACCGTTTTGGGCATGGAAAACCCGCGCGTGGCGGATGCGCTCAAAAAGCGCCAAAAAGCGTTTACGCCTGTTTCCGTAGCGCTCGAGCGGGGCGCGGCGGTCATAACGGGCGCGAACATGGGCGGCAAGAGCGTTGCGCTAAAAACGCTCGCGCTCAGCGTGCTCCTTACCCACGCGGGCATTTTTCCGTTTGCGCGGGCGGTGAAAACGCAGCTTTTTGACAGCATGTTTTTGCTCTTTGAGGACTTGGAAAATGCGGAAAAGGGCCTGAGCAGCTTCGGCGCGGAGATCGTGCGCCTCAACGAGATCCTTCGTGAGTGCGGTGAAAATAGCCTCATCCTTCTCGATGAGTTTGCGCGCGGCACCAACCCCTACGAGGGTGCGCAGATCGTACGCGCGGTCGTAAAGCGCCTCAATGCCATGGATTGCGTGAGCGTTGTCACCACCCATTATGACCATGTGGCCGAGTATGCAAACGCCCATTACCAGGTGGCGGGGCTTCGCGGTGCGGACACGGAGGAGATCAAGAGGGAGATCGCCGCCTCCGCCGGGCGCGGGGTGGATGTTGTGGCAAAGCATATGAACTACGGGCTGATCCGTGCCGAAAAAGACAACCCCTGCCCGCGCGACGCGCTCAACATTTGCAGGCTCCTTGGGCTTGATGCAGCCGTGATGGAAGAGATCGAAAAGCTGTATTAAGCTTTTTCTCCCGCGTGCTGCCGCACAAAATGCGCGCGAAATACGCGCTTGCAAGCACACATCTTAAGGCGTATGCTCAAGATGGTGGAGATATCAAAAAAGCATAGGAAGGAGCGGTTTTGCCGCTCTCAGACTGTCGAGAAACCCCTTGGGGGTTTCGGGGGCCGTAGCCACCGGAAGCTTTAACCGCCGCGAGCGACATGCGCGGTGGCGGCGGAAAGCCTTGCGCTGCAAGGCCTTCCGCTCAGGAACGGCCGACCATGCCGTAGGCACAGGGCGTTCCTGTAAATCTCAAA
>DLFZ01000016.1:411-677 GCA_002482435.1 Christensenella sp. UBA7707 | reverse complement strand
CGCCGAAGGGCGATGAACATAGAGAGGAACATTACATTGGCACAGGCATATTTTTTGGCATATTTTAGCTACCTCGACGCAATCGAACCGCTTGACGACGCGGAGCGCGGGCGGCTTTTTACGGCTTGCCTCCATTATGCAAAAACGGGGGAAGCGCCTGTACTTACGGGCAACGAACGCTTTGTTTTCGGCGTATGCAAGAGCCAGATCGACAGGGACAAAGAAACGTACATGAGAAAGTGCGAAATAAATCGCAAAAACGGGGC
>DLFZ01000016.1:0-353 GCA_002482435.1 Christensenella sp. UBA7707 | reverse complement strand
AAGGAAAAGGAGAGGGAGAAGGAGAAAGAAAATGCAATGGATGCGCCTCCCCCTCATACTCCCCCGCAGGGGGAGCTTGACGCGTGTGTGCGCGAGGCCTTTGAAAATTACAAAAAGGCGCGTTTCAAGCTGAAAAAGCCCATGACCGAGGAGGCGGAACGGCTTGCCGTAGAGCGGCTCAAATCCCTTTCACTCGACCCTAAGACCCAGCTCGAAATTATAAACCAGAGCATCGAGCGTGGGTGGAGCGGGCTTTTTGAAATCGCCCCGCGGCAGCAACCCCAACCGTTTCGCTCCATCGTGCCGCGCGCGCTCGACTATCCGCAGCGCACCTATACGGCAGAGCAGCTTGA
>DLFZ01000044.1 GCA_002482435.1 Christensenella sp. UBA7707 | reverse complement strand
CGATGTGCGTAAAAATATGCGTACGCCGCAGTGTGCCTGTAAGGGAAACCGGAAACATACCCCACGCTGCGGCTGCATTGAGCGCTTGTTGTGCGTCAAGCTCGCCCAAAACGTTGGGCAGCTCCCAAAGGCCGCCCAGAAGCCCAGTTTCAGCGCGTTTTAAAATGGCTGTTTGCCCGCCGCAGCGAAGAAGAAACACCGTGCGCATTTCCTCAAGCTTTTTCTTTTTCGGCGTGCGTACAGGGAGTGTTGAAACCGCGTTGTTCTTAAGCGCAGCACACAACGGTGCTACGGGACAAAGCTCGCATTTTGGGCGGCCGTTTGGCAGGCAAACGGTGGCGCCAAGCTCCATGATGCTTTGTGTAAAATCACCTGCATCTACTGTGGGGTAAATACGGCGAAGCGCATCCTCCACGCGCTTTTTTACGGAAGGCTCGTCCACACTTTCAAAAATCCCATGAACGCGAGCGATGACCCTTAGCACGTTGCCGTCCACCGCGGGTGTGGGAAGGTTAAAGCAAATAGAGGCAATTGCCCCCGCAGTATACGGGCCGATGCCCGGCAAGCAAAGAAGTTCCTCGTAAGACGCGGGAAAGCGTCCGCCGTATTTTTCGACCACCGCGCAGGCGGTTTCCTTCAAGCGCCGCGCGCGCGAATAATATCCAAGCCCTTCCCAAAGCTTCATAAGCTCTTCGTCGGAGCAGCGTGCAAGCGCGAAAACATCGCTTAGGCGGGCAAGGAACCGTTCGTAATAGGGTTTTACCGCTTCCGTGCGCGTTTGCTGGAGCATGATCTCCGAGAGCCATACATGGTAGGGGTCGCGGTCGCGCCGCCACGGAAGCGCGCGTGCGTTTTGCGCGTACCATTGGGTAAGCGCCTCGCCGAGCGCCGCATCAAGCAAAAAAGCGTTTGCTTGGGTTGAGTTCTTTTGCCGCTGTGCCATGAGGTTTTCATTCCTTCCTGTTGCCTTATTGTAACACAGGCGCATGTTTTTTGCCGCCTGCGGATGCGTGCAGCAAAAATGCCGCTTCTGAAGCTTTTCCGGCGGGCTGCGTAAAAGCCGTGTGAGAAAGCGCATGAGAAGGGCATTTTTTTAAAATGCAAAGGAAATATAAAACTTTAACAATGGTTACTCCTTTTACTTAGCACAAAAAGAGCTTGAATTTTTATCATGATTTGATAAGATATACTTGTCGAATATTAATTGCTTTTGTTATAACAAATGTTTCTTACGCCGCGTGAAAGCAGGCCCTTCGGAGGGACAGCGCATGGATGTTTACATTGCCAGACAGCCGATTTTTAACCGCCAGATGCGCGTCTACGGTTACGAATTGCTGTACCGCAAGAGCCAAAACAATTTTTACGAGGGGACGGACGATGATGAGGCGACGGTTTCGCTCATCAACAACACGTTCCTTGTTTTCGGTCTTGGCGAGCTGGTGGACAGAACGTGTGCCTTCATCAATTTTTCCGAAAACCTCCTGCTCGACGACATTGTCTATATGCTGCCTAAGGAGCATGTGGTCATTGAAGTGCTTGAGCGCGTGGAACCTACCGAGGATGTCATTGAAGCCTGTATGAAGCTTCGGCAAAGGGGCTATACCCTCGCGCTTGATGACTTTATTCTCGACAGAAACACCGATGCATACGCCCCGTTCATCAACGCCGCAGGCATCATCAAAATAGAATTTCCCACCATCAACCGCGAAAACGGCGAAGAGATGGCGGAGATGATTAAACGTTACCCCCACATCACCTTTCTTGCGGAAAAGGTGGAAACTCGCGAGGATTTCAGCTTTGCCTGCGAGCTTGGCTTCAAACTGTTTCAGGGGTACTTTTTCAGCAAACCCGTTATGTCAAACGCCAAGGAGATCGGCTCGCTCAACGCCAACCTCATCATGATCTTTAACGAGCTTGGCAGCCCCGAACCCGATTATCGCACCGTTATGGACGGGATCCAGCGCGACGTAGGGCTTTCCTACAAGCTTTTGAAAATGGCGAACTCGGTCTACTACGGCTCCATGAACCGTATTGATTCGGTAAAGGGCATGCTCGTGCAGATCGGTACGGATGAAGTGCGCCGCTGGGTGCAGCTAATGATGCTGCGTGGCGTGCAAAAACCCGAAAATGCGGAGGTCATAAAGAATTCCATCGTGCGCGCAAAAATGCTTTCGCTCATCGCACGCGACGTTGGCAACTGCAACGAGTCCGACTACTTTATTGCGGGCATGTTCTCCTCCCTCGATGCGCTTTTGAACACCACCATGGAAAAGGCGCTTACGGGCCTTCCCATTTCAGACGAGGTGCGCGACGCACTTTTGGGCACGGAAGGCCAGCTTCGCTGCCATATCGATATGGTGATGCACATCGAGCGGGCGGATTGGTCGTTTCTCGAGCGCAAATGCGGTTACAATTGCCCGGACCCCGAAAAGTACATGGACTATTACATGGAGTCCATCCGCTGGCAGCAGGCGATGTCGCAATAGTCAAAAACGCAGTTCTTAAGTAAAGAAAACCGCACCGGTTTGTACGGTGCGGTTTTTTGCAAAAATACAAAAGATCATATATTCTTCGCGCAGTTCTTTCTTTTTCATGGTTTCTCTGCTATCGTAAAAACGGCGATTTCCTTTGTTTCCCGCAAATCCAAGCACCGCTTTTTTCTTATTTTTGCAAGCGAGGTAACGCAATGAACGCGCAGCTTTATAAAGCTTATGTGGACATTCTGCATGAGGAGCTTCTTACTGCAATGGGCTGTACGGAGCCCATCGCCATTGCCTACGCGGCTGCGACGGCACGGGAGGTTTTGGGGAGCATCCCCGAGCGCATGAGCATTTTTGTAAGCGGCAACATCGTGAAAAACGTGAAGAGTGTGATCGTGCCGCACACCGGCGGCCTGAAGGGCATTGAGGCGGCTGCGGCGGCGGGCGC
>DLFZ01000126.1:5030-20188 GCA_002482435.1 Christensenella sp. UBA7707 | reverse complement strand
TGCGCGCTTGGCTTTTTATCGCGCGCCTCCACCGTCCAGCCGTCCGCAAGTGTCCATACATCGCGCTTCCCAAGGTTGATCATGGGCTCGATGGCCAGCGTCATGCCCTTTACGAGCTTTACGCCCCTGCCATCGCGCGGGTCAACAAAGTTTGGGATGCTCGGGGGTTCGTGCATGTGCGTGCCGATGCCGTGGCCGGTCAACTCACGCACCACGCCGTAGCCGTGGCTCACAGCGTGCTTTTCGATGGCCGCGGAGATATCCGCGATGTGGTACCCCGGCTTTGCGAACTTGATGCCCTCAAAGAAACATTCCTTAGTGACCTCGCACAGCCTTTGCACCTCAGGCGCGACTGAGCCCACACAGTAGGTTCGCGCCGCGTCGCCCTGCCAACCGTTAAGCACCGCGCCCACGTCCACGCTTACGATGTCGCCATCCTTCAAAGCATAGCTTCCGGGGATGCCGTGTACCACCTGCGCGTTTACCGAGGTACAGATGCTGTTTGGGTACCCGTTGTACCCGAGGAAGGAGGGAATTGCGCCTTTGGAGCGGATGAACGCGTCGGCCGCCTTGTCAAGTTCGCCCGTGGTCACGCCGGGGCGAACCATGTCGTGGAGCATTTCGAGCGTTTGCGCAACAACGCTTCCGGCTGCGCGCATTTTTTCGATCTGCTCGGGCGTCTTGATGGTTAGTGTCATACGCGTTTCTCCACCAGGGTTTTTACGGCTTCGAACACCTCTTCAGGCGTTCCGCTGCCGTCTACGGTCTTCAAAAGACCTTTTTCCCTGTAATAGCCGATGAGCGGCTCCGTGTTCTGGTTGTAAACCTCGATGCGGCGGAGCACCGTTTCGGGTTTGTCGTCTTCACGGATGCTGAGCGGTTCGCCGCACTTTGCACATTCCTCCCGGTCGTGCCAGGAGGTGTGGTACACCGTGCCGCATTTCCCGCATACGCGCCTGCCGCTGATGCGCTTTACAAGCGCTTCCACGGCCACGTCGATGTAGAGCACCATGTCGATTTTCGCGATGGCGCCAAGCGCTTCCGCCTGCGCCGCCGTGCGCGGGAACCCGTCGAGCAGACAACCTTTTTGGCAGTCCGGCTCATTGAGGCGTTCGCGCACCATTTCAATGATGAGCGCGTCCGGCACCAGTTTGCCGGCATCCACATAGGCGCGCGCCTGTAAACCAAGCGCGGTTGCTTCGCGCATGTGTGCGCGAAGCATATCGCCCGTGGAGATGTGCCGAAGCCCGTAGGCTTGGCACATCTGCGAGGCCAACGTACCTTTTCCGGCGCCGGGAGCGCCTAAAAGCACAACGTTCATCGTTCCGCCTTTCCGTTTAACCCAGGAAGCCCTTGTAGTGACGCATGAGCATCATGGATTCGAGCTGCGAGCTCGTTTCCAGCGCAACGTTCACAAGAATCAAAATGCTCGTGGGTCCGAACATCATCTTCAGGCCGAAACCGTGCAAGACAAGCTCGGGAACGATTGCGAGGAACATCAGGAAGACTGCGCCGAACAGCGTGAGGCGGCTCACCTTTTTGGCGAGGTAGTCGCTCGTGGGCCTACCCGGACGGATGCCCGGGATGAACCCGCCGTTCTGCTGGAGGTTCTTGCTGATCTCAATGGGGTTGAACGCGATGGTGGAGTAGAAATACGCGAATCCGAGAATCATCAGCGCGAACACTACATAGTACACCGGCTTACCCGAAGAGAGATAGTCTTTATAGAAGTTAACAAAGCCGCTTTCCTGATTCAGGAACTGCACGATCATCGCAGGGAACTGAATGATGGTGAGCGCGAAAATCAGCGGCATTACGCCGTTTGCGTTGACCTTGAGGGGAATGTGCGAGCTCTGGCCGCCGTAGAGCTTGCGCCCCACAACCTTTTTGGCGTACTGTACGGGAATGCGGCGAACCGCCTTATCCACAAATACAACACCGGCCACCAGAAGTACCACGATGACAAGTAGCGCTGGAAGGATCCACCACTTGTAAGTGTTCGTTACGAACACGCCTTCCACGAAGGTGCTGATCACGGGGATTACGCGCGAGCAGATGGACAGGAAGATGATCATGGAGACGCCGTTGCCGACGCCGCGTTCCGTGATGCGCTCACCCATCCACACAAGAAGCGCCGTACCTGCTGTACAGGTGAGGCCGATGGTCGCGTAGGTGAGGAAGCTCGTATCCTTCACAACGCCCGAGCCGAGGCTCAGCACGATGCCGACGCTCTGCACGAGCGCCAGACCGATACCCACATACCTTGTGATCCTCTCGAGCTTGATCTTGCCGTCTTCTTCCTTTTGGAGGCGTTCGAGCGCCGGAATGGCGATGGCAAGCAGCTGGATGATGATCTGGCCGGTGATGTAGGGCGAAATGCCCATTGCGAAAATGGTGAAGTCCGCAAACGAACCGCCCGACAGCAGGTTCAAGAACCCGAGCATGTCGTACTGTTCAATCATGCCGGCAATCTTCGTTGCGTCAACGCCGGGAACCGGGATGAAGCAACCGAACCTGTACACCACAATCAAAAGCAGTGTGAACAGCATCCGGGTCCTTATATCCTTGACCCGCCAAGCGTTAATGATTGTTCTAAACATCAGACCACCTCAACAGTTCCGCCCGCGGCCTCAATGGCTTTCTGGGCTGTCTCCGAAAACTTTGCAGCCTTAACATTCAAGCGCTTTGTGAGTTCACCGCGGCCCAGAACTTTGAGGCCGTCCTTTTCGATTTTGCTGATGATGCCTTCCTGCTTGAGGAAAGCCGCGTCCACCACGGTGCCATCGGCCAGATCGTTGAGCTGGCTGATGTTGACGATGGTGTATTCCTTCGCGAAGATGTTCGTGAAGCCGCGCTTGGGCAAGCGGCGTGCGAGCGGCATCTGGCCGCCTTCAAAGCCGTTCTTCTTGCTGCCGCTGCGGGCCTTTTGGCCCTTATGGCCTTTTGCGGAGGTTTTGCCGAGGCCGGAACCGACGCCGCGGCCGACGCGCTTTTTCGCGCTTGTCGAGCCCTCCGGGGGTCTTAACTCATGTAACTTCATCGTGAAACCTCCCGTTATACTTCTTCAACCTTGACAAGGTGCCTCACCTTGAAGATCATGCCGCGGATGCAGGCGTTATCGGGCTGTACGACGGTGCTGTTGGTCTTTTTGAGGCCCAGCGCCTTCACGGTCGCCTGCTGATCCTTGAGCGCGCCGATGGTGCTCTTGGCGAGCGTTATTTTCAGGTTAGCCATTCTTCGTTCCTCCTTGTCAACCGAGGATCTCTTCAACGGTCTTGCCACGCAGGCGAGCGATCTGCTCGGCGGTGCGAAGCTGGGTAAGGCCGTCCAAGGTAGCCTTCACGCAGTTGGCGGGGTTGTTGGAGCCGTAGCTCTTGGTGCGGATGTCTTTCACGCCGACCATTTCCAGTACCGCACGGACGGGGCCGCCCGCGATAACGCCGGTACCTTCTTCGGCGGGGAGCATGCGCACATGGCCCTTGCCGAACTTGCCTTCCACAGCGTGCGGAATGGTGGTGCCCACGAGGGGAACTTCTACCATGTGGCGCTTTGCGTCTTCAATGCCCTTGCGAACGGCTTCGGGGATTTCTGCCGCTTTGCCCATACCGACGCCCACGTGGCCATTGCCGTCACCCACGACCATAAGCGCGGAGAAACGGAAATTGCGGCCGCCCTTAACGACCTTGGCTACGCGGTTGATCGAAACGAGCTTTTCTTTCAAATCCATTGTGGATGGATCAATACGCTTCATCTTCTACCTCCTCAGAAATCCAGTCCGCCCTTGCGAGCGCCGGCTGCCACTTCCGCGACGCGGCCGGTATAAAGGTAACCGCCGCGGTCAAAAACAACCTTTTGAATGCCCTTTTCGAGCGCGCGCGCGGCTACGGCTTCGCCGATAATTGTCGCGGCTTCCTTCTTGTTTTTGCCCTCGAGCTTGGCCTTCAGTTCGGGATCCAGCGTGGAGGCGGAGGCAAGCGTGTGTCCCACGCCGTCGTCGATGACCTGCGCGTAAATGTGCTTGAGGCTGCGGTAAACGTTCAGCCTCGGCCGCTCGGTCGTCCCGGCAATATGCCTGCGGGAACGGTCGTGACGAGCTTTACGCACACTGTTTTTGTCGATCTTTGAAATCATGCGTTGTCACTCCTTCTCTGCGCTTATTTGCCGGTCTTACCGGTCTTGCCTTCCTTGCGGCGCACGACCTCATTGTCGTACTTGATGCCCTTGCCCTTGTAGGGTTCCGGCTCACGTACCGCGCGGATGTCGGCCGCTATTTGACCGACCTGCTGCTTGTTGATGCCCTTTACGATGACTTTGTTCGGCGCCGGAACCTCAAAGGTGATGCCGTCGGGCTCAACAAATTCAACAGGGTGGGAATATCCGACGTTAAGCACCAGCTTGTTTCCTTGCTTTTGCGCCTTGTAACCGGTGCCGACGATGTCGAGATTTTTTTGGAAGCCGGCAGTGGTGCCAACAACCATATTGTTGATAAGCGTACGGCTCAGGCCGTGGAGCGAACGGTGCTCCTTAGAGTCGCTCGGACGCTTTACCGTAAGCACGGCATTTTCCTCTTTGATCTCGATCGAAGAGGAGATCTTTTCACTCAACTGCCCCTTGGGGCCTTTTACAGTCACGGTGTTATCGTCGCCGACCGTGATTGTCACTCCGCCAGGGATGGTAATCGGAAGTTTTCCGATTCGTGACATGCTTTACACCTCCATGAAATCGTTTGTGAATGCGAGTTTTATCGCTCTCAAATTACCAGATGTACGCGAGTACTTCGCCACCGATGCCCTGCTTGCGGGCCTCGCGGTCGGTCATGATGCCGCGCGAAGTCGAAAGGATGGCGATGCCGAGGCCGTTGAGTACCTTGGGCAGCTTATCCTTGCGGGCGTAAACGCGAAGACCGGGCTTAGAGATACGCTTGAGGCCGGTGATGACGCGGGCCTTGTTGGGGCCGTACTTGAGCGTCACATGGATGTACTTCGCCACGCCGTCCTGGCGCAGATCAAAACCCTTGATGTAGCCTTCGGCGAGAAGGATCTCGGCGATGGCCTTTTTGAGGGTGGAAGCCGGAATATCAACTTCCTCATGCCTGGCAACGAGCGCGTTGCGGATGCGGGTGAGCATATCGGCAATAGGATCCGTTACTAACATCTCAATTTCCTCCTTTCGCCCACTTACCAGCTTGCCTTGCGGACGCCGGGAATTTCACCCTTGTGCGCCAGCACGCGGAAGCAGATGCGGCAAATACCATACTTGCGAAGCACGGAGTGGGGACGGCCGCAGATGCGGCAGCGGGTGTACGCCCTAGTCGAGAACTTTGCCGGGCGCGCCTGCCTGATTTTCATGCTTGTCTTAGCCACTTATTTACTTCCTCCTTGTCAAGCCTGTTCAAAAGGCATTCCCAGAAGCCTGAGAAGTTCTTTGGCTTCTTCGTCGGTCTTGGCGGTGGTGACGAACACGATGTCCATACCGCGGATCTTATCGATTTCGTCATAGTTGATCTCGGGGAAGATCAGCTGTTCCTTCACGCCAAGCGCGTAGTTGCCACGCCCGTCGAAGCTCTTCTGGGATACGCCGCGGAAGTCGCGCACGCGGGGAAGCACGATGTTCATCAGCTTGTCGGCAAAGTAAAACATGCGGTCGCCGTGCAGCGTGACCTTCGCGCCGATGGTCATGCCCTCGCGCACCTTGAAGTTCGCGACGGACTTTTTGGCCTTGGTCACAACGGCCTTCTGGCCGGCGATGTTGGTGAGTTCGTCCACGGCGGCCTCAATGGCCTTGGGGTTGTCCTTATCGGAACCCAAGCGCATGTTGAGAACGATCTTCTCGAGCCTGGGGATCTGCATCACGTTCTCGTAGCCGAACTTTTCCTTCAGCTGCGCCATGACTTCTTCGGTGTATTTTACTTTCAGGCGGGCAGAGCCGGTAAAAGCCTTGGCTTCTTCCGCTGCCTTTTTCTTCTTGGCAGGCGCCTGAGACGCGGTTTCTTTTTTAGCCACTGTCTTTTCCTCCTTCTGCCTTAGTCAATGTTCTTGCCGCACTGCTTGCAGACGCGGACTTTCTTCTCGCCCGAAACGGCATGGCCGACGCGGGTGGGCTTATCGCACTTGGGGCATACGAGCATTACGTTGGACGCATCCACGGCGCCTTCCTTATGGAGGCGGCCGCCCTGCTGGCCCTGCTTGCGGGGTTTGGTGTGGCGCGTAATCATGTTTACGTTCTGCACCACCACGCGGCCCTCTTCGGGATGCGCGGTCATAACCTTACCCTTTTTGCCCTTGTCTTTGCCCGTGATGACGACAACGGTGTCGTCCCTTTTCACATTCAGCTTCTTCATTGGATATCCTCCATTAAAGCACTTCGGGCGCGAGGGATATGATCTTCATGTAATCCTTCTCGCGCAGCTCCCTCGCGACGGGCCCAAAGATACGGGTGCCGCGGGGCTGCTTCTGATCGTTGATGATGACCGCCGCGTTGTCGTCGAAGCGGATGTAGCTGCCGTCAGGCCTCTGGAGGCCGGATACGGTGCGCACGACGACCGCTTTCACAACGTCCTTCTTCTTTACGGCGCCGCCGGGCGAAGCTGTTTTCACAGCCGCTACGATCACATCGCCGATGTTCGCGCTGCGGCGGAACGAGCCGCCAAGCACGCGGATGCACATTATTTCCTTGGCGCCGCTGTTATCGGCGACCTTTAACCTTGTCTGTGGCTGAATCATGCTCGGGTCCTCCTTTCAGGCTTACTTGGCCTTCTCTATGATCTTGACCAGCCTCCAGCGCTTATCCTTGCTCAGGGGGCGGGTTTCCATAATTTCCACGGTGTCGCCGATGCCGCAGGTGTTCTCCTCGTCATGCGCCTTGAACTTGCGGGTGCGGTTGACCATCTTGCCGTAGAGGGGGTGACGAACCTTGGTTTTGATCGCCACGACGATGGTTTTATCCATTTTATCGCTTACAACTACGCCTACGCGCGTTTTGCGAAAGCCTCTTTGTTCCACGGTGTAATCCTCCTTTCACCCTCGTTACTCGGCCGCCTTGAGCGAGCGCTCGCAAAGGAGCGTCTTCACCCGGGCAACATCCTTTTTGCACTCACGGATCCTCTGGGGATTGGTGAGCTGGCCGACGGCCAGTTGGAAGCGGAGGTTGAAGAGCTCAGCCTTCAGCTCTTTTTCTTTGGCCGCGAGCTCTTGGGTTGTCAGTTTTTTCAGTTCGTTAACCTTCATCGCTCTCACCACCTACTTCGTTGCTTTCCTTCTTAACGATCTTGCCCTTGAGGGGGAGCTTGTGCAGCGCAAGGCGGAGCGCCTCGTGCGCGGTCTCCTCATCAACGCCCGCGATCTCAAACATCACGCGGCCGGGCTTTACGACCGAAACCCAGTACTCCGGCGAACCTTTGCCGCTGCCCATACGGGTTTCGGCAGGCTTTTCGGTAACCGGCTTGTCGGGGAAAATTTTGATCCACACCTGGCCGCCGCGCTTGATGTAACGCGTCATCGCGACACGCGCCGCCTCGATCTGGTTGCTCGTGACCCATGAGGGTTCGGTGGCAACAAGGCCATATTCGCCGTAGGTGATGGTATTTCCGCGGTGGGCCGAGCCCTTCATGCGGCCGCGGTGTACTCTCCTGCGTTTTACTCTCTTCGGCATCAACATGGTAGCTTGCCTCCTTACGCTTTCTTCTTGTTCAGCACTTCGCCCTTGTAGATCCACACCTTGCAGCCGATGCGGCCGTAAGTGGTGTGCGCCTCGGCAAAGCCGTATTCGATGTCGGCGCGCATGGTCTGAAGGGGAATGGAACCCTCGTGATACCCTTCCCTGCGGGCGATTTCAGCACCGCCAAGACGGCCTGCACACGCAAGCTTGATGCCCTTGGCACCGGCTTTGGTGGCGCGCATCATGGCCTGCTTCATCGCGCGGCGGAAGGAAATACGCTTTTCGAGCTGGGCCGCGATGTTCTCGGCCACGAGCTGCGCGTTTGCATCGGGGTTGCGGATCTCGAGGATGTTCACGTTCACCGGCTTGCCGACGAGCGCGGTAACATCCGCTTTGATCGTATCCACGCCAACGCCGCCCTTACCGATGAGCATACCCGGACGAGCCGTGTGAATGCTGACGGTGATTTTGTTCGCGGCGCGCTCGATGTCGATCTTGGAGACACCGGCGGCGTAGTGGGTCTTCTTCAGGTGATCCCTGATTTTTTTATCCTCAACGAGGTAATCCGCAAAATCCTTTTTGGAGGCGTACCAGCGCGTGTTCCAATCCTTGATCACGCCGACGCGGAAACCGTTTGGATTGACTTTCTGTCCCATAAATAACCTCCCTTTACTTTGCCTGGTCCAGGACGATCGTGATGTGGCTCGTGCGCTTGCGGATGGGCGTTGCCCTACCCTGTGCGCGCGGCGTGAAGCGCTTGAGCGTCGGACCTTGGTTTGCGAACACTTCCGCGACATACAGTGTGTCGGCGGAAAGATCGAGGTTGTTCTCGGCGTTCGCAACGGCGGACTTGAGGAGCTTCGCTACGGGCTCGCTGGCCGCTTTGGGGGTGAACATCAGAATCGCCTGCGCTTCTTTCACGCTCTTACCGCGGATCAGGTCGATGACGATCTTGACCTTGCGGGAAGAAATTCTGATATAACGGGCGATCGCGCGGGGCCTCTTATCGGCGTTCTCGCGGCGCGCCGCGGCTTTTTCTCTGGATCTGGTTGCCATTGTTCGCTTCCTCCTTGCTTATTTGCCGCCCGTGGACTTCTCGGAGCCCCTGTGGCCGCGGAAGGTACGGGTGGGGGCGAACTCGCCCAGCTTATGGCCGACCATTTCCTCGGTAACATAAACGGGAACATGCTTCCTGCCGTCATGTACGGCGATGGTATGTCCAACCATATCCGGGAAAATGGTGGATGCGCGAGACCAAGTTTTCACGACCTGCTTCTTGCCGCTTGCGTTCATAGCCACGATGCGTGCAAGCAGACGCTCGCTGATAAACGGTCCTTTTTTCACTGACCTGCTCATGGTGTGCTCCTTTCGCTATCACTTGCCGTTGCGACGGCGGACGATGAACTTGTTGTTGACGTTCTTGGTCTTGCGGGTCTTGTAACCAAGAGCGGGCTTGCCCCACGGTGTTACAGGGCCGGGACGGCCGATGGGCGCTTTGCCTTCGCCGCCGCCGTGCGGGTGGTCCACCGGGTTCATGACGCTGCCGCGCACAGTGGGCCTGAAGCCCTTGTGGCGAGTGCGGCCGGCCTTACCGAGCTTGATGTTCTCGTGGTCGATGTTGCCGACCTGGCCGATGGTCGCTTTCGCGTTCATGGGGATGAGGCGCACTTCGCCGCTGGGGAGCCTTACCTGCGCATACGCGCCTTCTTTGGCCATCAGCTGCGCGGCATTGCCGGCGCTGCGTACAAGCTGCGCACCCTTGCCGGGCTTGAGCTCGATGCAGTGAATCATGGTGCCGAGCGGGATCTGACGGATCTGCATGGCGTTGCCGACCTTGATGTCGGCACCCTCGCCGCTTACAACAGTGTCGCCCACGCGGAGTCCCAAAGGAGCGATGATGTAGCGCTTTTCGCCGTCAACATAATTGAGAAGGGCGATGTTCGCGCTGCGGTTGGGGTCGTATTCGATGGTAGCAACCTTCGCGGGGATGCCGTCCTTGTTGCGCTTGAAGTCGATGATGCGGTACTTGCGCTTCGCGCCGCCGCCGCGGTGGCGGACGGTGATGCGGCCTGCGTTGTTGCGGCCGCCGCTGCTCTTGAGATCTTCAACGAGGGAGCGTTCCGGCTCGGTGCAGGTGATTTCCTCAAACGAGGAAACAGTCATAAAGCGCTGGCCCGGGGTTGTGGGCTTAATCTTGCGAATTGCCATATGTACGCCTCCTTACTGCGCGAGGCTGTCGAAGAACTCGATGCCCTTGGAGTTCTCCTTCAGCTTGACGTAGGCTTTCTTCGTGGAGGGACGACGGCCCTCGTGAATGCCCTGCCTCTTCATTTTGCCGAGGTTGTTGATGGTGTTGACGCTGTCGACCTTTACGCCGAACACTTCTTCAATGGCCTGGCGAATCTCGGTCTTGGACGCCTTCTTGTCGACGATGAAGGTGTAAGTCTTGCCGGGCAGGATGTCGTAGCTCTTCTCGGTGAGTACGGGCTTGACGATGATGTCATGCGCGTTTTTCATCAGTTGTACACCTCCTCGATTTTTGCGAGCGAATCCTTGGTGAGGATCAGCGTTTCATACTTGAGCACTTCGTAGGTGTTAAGCGTGCCCACGAGGGTGGTCTTGACGCCCTGGATGTTGGAGGCGGCGCGTTCCACAGTCTCGTTCTTCTCGGGCAGTACCACAAGCGCGCGGTTCACGTTTACGGCGCTCAATACTTTGACCATTTCCTTGGTCTTGGGGGCGGAAAGGTCCAGCGCGTCGAACACGATGATGGACTTTTCGTTGACTTTGCTCGTGAGGGCGCTCTTAAGGGCAAGGCGCTTTACCTTGCGGTTAAGGTTAATGCGGTAGTCGCGCGGCTTGGGCGCGAACACCACGCCGCCGTGCCTCCACTGCGGGGAGCGGGTGGAACCCTGACGGGCGCGGCCGGTGCCCTTCTGCTTCCAGGGCTTGATGCCGCCGCCGCTTACTTCGGCGCGGGTGAGGGCGCTCTGGGTGCCCTGGCGCTGATTGGCAAGGTAAGCCCTTACCGCAGCATGCATGGCGGCCGTGTTGACTTCGATGCCGAACACGTCTTCGCTCAGCTCGATTTCGCCAACGCTCTTGCCGGCGATATTGTACAATGCAACCTTAGGCATTTTTGCTTTCTCCTTTCAATCGGCTCTTACTTTACGGTTTCCCGCACGATGACCAAGCCGCCCTTGGCTCCGGGGATCGCGCCCTTGATGAGCAGCAAATTGCGCTCGGCGTCCGCACGGACGACCTCAAGGTTCTGAACCGTGATGCGCTCGTGACCCATGTGGCCCGGAAGGTGCTTGGTCCTAAAGACTTCGCCCGGGTAGGTGTTCGCGCTCAAAGAACCGGGAACGCGGTAGGAATGGGAGCCGTGGGTCTTGCGGCCGCGGGCCTGATTCCAACGCTTGATGTTGCCCTCAAAGCCCTTGCCTTTGCTGGTGCCGACTACGTCTACACGGTCGCCGGGCTGGAACATGTCCGCCTTGATGACCTGACCCACTTCGTAGGAAGCGGCGTCGCAGAACTTGAACTCGCGCACGTAGCGGTAGGCACCTTGGCCGGCCTTCTTGAAGTGGCCGAGCATGGGCTTGGTGATGAGCCGCTCGCGGATGGGCTTAAACGCGACCTGAACGGCCTCGTAGCCGTCGTGTTCGGCGGTCTTCTTCTGAACCACAGGGCAGGGGCCCGCGAGAACGACCGTCACGGGGATCATCGTGCCGTCTTCCCGGAAGAGCTGGGTCATGCCGACCTTTGTGCCCAAAATAGCCTTTTTCATGTTGCTTACACCTCCGATAATCAAAGCTTGATCTCGATGTCGACACCGGCGGGGAGATCGAGCTTCATCAGCGCGTCCACCGTTTTGGCGGAAGGCTGGAGGATGTCGATCAGACGCTTGTGGGTACGCATCTCGAACTGCTCTCTGCTGTCTTTATACTTGTGGGGGGAGCGGAGAATGGTGACGATCTCCTTTTCCGTGGGCAGGGGGATGGGGCCGGATACGCGAGCACCCGTCCGCTTGGCCGTTTCCACGATTTTCTCAGCGCTCTGGTCGATGAGGTTGTGTTCATAGGCCTTGAGCTTGATGCGGATCTTCTGATTTGCCATGTTATTTCTTCCTCCTTCTAGTATCGGTTGTACACGCGGCCGTGTGTTTCTTTTTTAAAAAGGTTCGGCCGGGCACAGCCCGTTGCCCGTTTCGTGGGCGCCCCGCAGAAATTACCCGGATGGCAAACGCCGGCAACCTCCCGCGAGACCAACGATTTATGCGCACAAAAACATACGCTTCGCGCGCAGCATGTACAATGATACATGAACTTTTGCCCGTTTGCAAGGCTTTTTTTCTAAGAAAACAAGGTTTTTTTCAAAAAACCTTCCAATGCACACGCGCCCGCGTGTTTCATGCCCAAAAAGGAACAAACATTCCTAAGTAATTCGCATTTCCCCATGATTTTTCCAAAAAATTATTTCCTTATCTATACAACCACATCCTTGCCGAAATGGCAAACGGTTTTTAATGGCGTTGGGGGAAATCTTTTGAAAGATTTGGCGGCGCGTGAATTGCAAGCTTACAGTTTGCGTTGTGCGCAGAAAAGAGCGGCCCTGCGGCCGCCCTTCGTGTTTTATATAATATAGAACATTTTCCTTCGACCGCTACCCTTCCCTTTACCCTTTTACGGTGCGGGCGTGGGCGACGCGGTAGGCGTGGAGCTTTGCATCGGTTCGGAGGAATTGCCCGGCTCGTACACGTCGAGCTCGGAGTTCAAAAACACCACGTCCACGCGGCGGTTGAGCCGGCGGTTCTCCTCGGCGTCGTTTGGCGCAACGGGGCGATATTCGCCGTAGCTTATCACCGTGATACGCTTTGGATCCACGCCCTCAAGCATCATCACGCGCGCCACATTGGCGGCGCGATCGGCCGCGAGGGCCCAGTTGTCTTTGTAGCGCGCGCTGTGGATGGGCACGTTGTCGGTGGAGCCCTCCACGCGGATGTAGTTGTTCACCGACTGGATGATCTCGATGAGCTGATACAAAATCGTGTACGCCTCGTCGTTGATTTCGGCCGAGCCGGACGGGAAAAGCATCCCCTCCACAAGGCTTACAACCACGCCGCGGTCCTCGGTATGCACACTTGCATACCCATTGAGGTTGTTTTTCTCAATAAGGTCGCTGATCTTCATTTGAAGCTCGTCGAGATCCATCCCCTCCCCCGGCTGTGCGGGGAAAAAGATGAACGGCGGGGGCGTTGTGCTGGTGCCGGAAATGCCGGTATATTCGCTGGGCGTGGGCGTTCCTTCCGTGCCGTCGCCTTCGCTGCCGTCGCCTGCACTGCTGCCGTCGCCCATAGTGAGCCTGTCGGGGTTGAACACCTCGCCGAATTTTTTGGAAAGCTCCTTATACTTTGCGGCATCCACGTTGCTGATGGAAAAAAGCAGGATGAAGAGCGCCAAAAGCAGCGTGATCATATCCGCATAGGTCAGCATCCAACGCTCGTGGTTGCCGTGCTTTTCTTCATGCTGCTGCCGCTTACTCATGTTCCGCCGCCCTCTTTGCCGGCGGTTTCCTTTTCACCCGCGTACTTCAGGTACGGGAGCAGGCGCTCCTTGATGGCCATCGGGTTTTCAAATTCGTTGATGGCGAGCACGCCGTCGATGATGAGTTCCTTGCCGAGCATTTCCTGCTTCAGAAGAAGCGTCAGCTTGTTCGCAACGGGGAGGTACAAAATATTTGCGAACAAAACGCCGTACAACGTTGCGATGAACGCGGCACTAATGCCGTGCACCAACTCGGAGGAATCCTCGCCCATGTTGGCCAGCACCACGATAAGGCCCATAACCGTGCCGATAACGCCCATGGTGGGCGAATAGCCGCCCATGGCCTCAAACATGGAAATTTCGCGCTTTTTGATTTGCTCGTGTACGTGCAGGTCGTTTTCAAGGATTTCACGCAGCACCGCCGTATCGAGACGGTTGAGAAGAAGGTTAAGCCCCTTCACAAGCAGCGGATCGTTTTTTTTGGCAAACGCTTCGTCGCGCACCACGGCCTCGAGCACCAAAATGCCCTCGCGTTTCGCCTTTACGGAAAGATCCACGATGGTTTCCATTGTTTCACGAAGCGAGGTTTTGGGGTTGGAAAGAGCCTGCCCGAGAAGCTTCGGCACCTTAGCGATGTCTTTGATGCCAAACGAAACAAACAGCGCGCCGAACGTGCCGCCGAAAATGATGATGATCGGGCTGATCTGCACGAGCATCGCAGGTTCGCCTTTTTCCAAAAAGAACCCGACGAGCAGCGAACCGAAGCCGAGTAAAAGACCGAGGATTGTGGCTATGCCCATTGTTCCACCTCACTTAAGCGGATAAACCGCAGCGCCATGATATCAATACTTATATCGTCATAAATCGGAGAAAAACTTAACATAAATTCATTTTTCTCGCACGACAGATTTATTTTTTTGAAAAATAGCCCGCAACACGGGCTTTTTCGGTGCTAAAAAGCAAAAAAATATTTGTGGCGCAGTTTCGTTTGTTAAAATGTTGACAGAATAAAAACTGTCTTATATAATACACTTGCTCGGAGGTGAGAGCGTTGAACGGCACCGGCTTGACCGAAACAGAACTGGCATTTTTCAAACAGAACGCCGTATTTCGCGGCATGGACGAAGCGTTCTTCCCCCGCGCGCTCGAGGGCGCAAGACTTGAGGCGTTTTGTGCGGGCGCGGTTGTTATGGCCGCAGGCGAACGTATGCGCGCGCTTGGGGTGATCGTCGAGGGCGAAGCGGACGTTTATAAGCGCCGCGACGCGAACGCGCAGGAGGGGCTTTTGATGAGCGTCCTCACTCCGTCCAGCTGTTTCGGCGCGGCGACCATGTTTTTAAGCGATGCCGAGGCCGCCACGCAAGTGCGCACGCGCCGCGGCTGCAAGGTTTTGTTCTTTTCCGAAAGCTGGCTCAAAACCCTCATGCGCGAAAACTTCGCGTTTGCGGAGCGCTACATCGCCTACCTCACCGAGCGCGTGCATTTTCTCACCGACCGCATCGAGAGCATCGCCTCACCGACGGCGGCGGAAAAGCTTTATAGCCACCTCGCGCAAAGCGCACAAAACGGAACTATTCGCCTGCCGCACGGCATGCGCGCGCTTGCGGGCACACTTAGCATCAGCCGCGCCTCGCTCTACCGCGTCATGGATGAGCTTGAAGAGCAGGGCAGAATAAAACGCGAGGGAAATACCATCTATTTATTGTAAGGGGGTTCACCGATGTTCAAAAAAATGACCGTCGCGGTTCTTGCCGCGCTCCTTCTCGCAGGCTCGTTGCTCGGCTGCGCCGCGCAAACGGACAATACCGCCATTCGCATCGCCGCGCTCAAAGGCCCCACGGGCATGGGCCTTGTGGCGCTGATGGGGCAGGAATACCAAAGCCTTTATAACATTACCCTTTCCGGCGCGCCCGACGAGGTGAGCGCAAGCTTCATTTCCGGCGAAACGGATGTTGC
>DLFZ01000126.1:0-4957 GCA_002482435.1 Christensenella sp. UBA7707 | reverse complement strand
CTTGAAAACGGCGAAACCGTAAACAGCATTGCCGATTTGAGCGGCAAAACGCTTTACGCTACCGGCCAAGGCTCCACACCGGAATACATCCTTTCCTACTTGCTTGAGAAAAACGGCCTAACCGATGTAACGGTAGAATATAAGGCCGAGCACAGCGAGCTTGCAACCCTTATGGCATCTGGCGAGGCAACGCTTGGCATGCTTCCCGAGCCCAACGTTTCCGCCGTCATGGCGCAGAACGAAAACATGCGCGTCGCGCTCGACCTTACCGCCGAATGGGAAAAGGTGAGCGACACGCCGCTCGTGCAGGGCTGCCTGATTGTAAGGAAGGCGTTTTTAAGCGAGCACGAAGCCGCCGTAACGCGCTTTTTGAAAGACTACGCAGCCTCCGCCGCCTATGTGAACGACCATCACAAGCAATCTGCCGCGCTCATGGAGCAGTACGGCGTTCTCCCCTCCGCCGCCGTGGCACAAAAGGCCATCCCCAACGCAAACATCGTATGCCTTACCGGCGACGAAATGAAAGCCGCCGCCTCGGCCATGCTTCAGGTTCTCTACGACTTCAACCCCAAGAGCGTGGGTGGCGCGCTGCCTGACGACGCACTCTATTACACCGGCAAATGAAAAGAGTGCGCACAGCTTTAAAAAAAGCGGGCATCGCGCTTTTATACCTTGCTGTATGGCAGCTGCTTTCACTGGCGAAGGGAAACGAGTTTTTGCTCCCTTCGCCCGTTTCCACGCTCAAAAGCCTTGTTTCGCTCATGGGAACCGCCACCTTTTATTGGAGCGTCGGCATGAGCCTTGCGCGCGTTGCGGGCGGGTTTTTGCTCGGCACAATTTTCGGCACACTCCTTGGGCTTCTTACCGGGTTTTCCAAGACCGCGGGCGAGCTGTTAAGCCCGCTCAAGGGAATTTTGAAGGCGACACCCGTTGCTTCGTTTATCATTTTGGTGCTTTTGTGGCTGAACAAGAGCGTTGCACCGCTTGTTGCGATGTTTGTTATGGTAACGCCGCTCATTTGGGCGAGCGTGGATGCGGGCGTCCGCGCAGCCGACAAAAACCTTTTGGAAACGGCGCGCCTTTTCAAGCTCTCCCGAAGGAAAACGCTTCTTCACATTTACCTGCCCTCGCTTTTGCCGCAGTACCTCGCTGCCTGCACCACGGCGCTCGGGTTTGCTTGGAAGGCGGGCGTTGCGGCGGAGATCATTGCGCAACCCGCGCAATCCATCGGCCGAGGGCTTTACGAAAGCAAAATCTACATCGAAACGCCGGAGCTTTTCGCGTGGACGCTTGTTGTCATATTGTTGAGCATGGCGTTTGAAAAGCTTGTTGCCGCGCTTTTGGGGAGGATACGCGCATGATCCTTCTACATGATGTTAGCTGCGCTTACGACGGCAAAGCCGTACTGCAAAACCTGAACCTTGCGTTTCCCCAAATCGGCGCGGTGGCGCTCACGGGGCCTTCCGGCACGGGCAAGACCACGCTTTTAAAGCTACTCGCGGGGCTTATCACGCCCGTTTCGGGGCATGTGGAGGGTCTAAACGGCAAGCGTGTTTCCATGGTGTTTCAGGAAGACAGGCTTCTCCCCTGGCGTACCGCGCTTGAAAACGTGGCGCTCTTTTGCGGCGACGAAAGGCTAGCGCGGGAAACGCTTGTAAGGCTTGAACTATCGGACGCGCTCGACAAACGCCCATCGGAGCTTTCTGGCGGCATGAAGCGGCGCGTGGCGCTTGCGCGCGCGCTCTGCTACGGCGGGGACATTCTTCTTCTCGACGAGCCGTTCAAGGGGCTTGACGATGCGCTCAAAATCCGCGTCGCCAAGCAGGTAAAAGGCGCATTCCCCCTCACGGTGCTCGCCACGCACGACATGGCGGAGGCCGGGCTATTGGGTGCGGTGCAACGCGTGGAGCTATAAAAAGAACGCTACCCGTAAGAATTCAAACAATGCGGCGCATGCCCTTTACAAAGGGCATGCGCTTTTTTTCGCAGAAGCAAAACCCGATATATAAAATCATGCGTTTACGGATTCCTCGTTTAACGCAAGGCGCGAAGCGGCATTGTTTGTGAATTTTCTTGAGCGGCAAAAATGCCGTCATTTTTCACCGCTGCTTTCTGTTATATAAGAAGAGCCATTCTGCTCTGTTGGAAGCTCTTCGAGCATTCCCCCGCCAGCCCATCTTTTGTTTGGAGGAAATTTATGCGAAAAAACATTAGGGCTTTTTTAATCACGCTGCTCATTCCCCTGCTTTTTTTAAGCGGTTGCGGCACACCGCAGGATGCGCCTATCACGACGCCTTCCGCTACGGGTTCCTTAACGGAGGAATCGTTTTTCGAGGCTGTTGACGAGTTTGTGAGCAATTATGGAGATACCGCCTTTGACGAACTCTCCTCCCCGCCCCCAGACTATACGGAAGCGGAGCTGGCAGAAATGACGGAGCTCGAAAGGCTGATTGCCGCCATTCCCGCCGAGCAAGGCCTTGCGTACGACGAAGCATACTGCTGCCGGTTGGAATCGGACGGGTCGCTTGTGCTTATCATGGGCATCGGGCAGGTCGATACGGTGGAAAAGGTAAAATATCTTTTTCCAAATGTCGAAATAGATGAGCGCATCGGTGATTATACGCTGACGGACATCGGCATAAGCGGTAATTGCTATTACAGCGCGCTCATGACCGTTCGGGAGCACAGCGGCAAGCAGACGCTCCTCACCTCTACCCCGGAGGATTTTGACGCGGGTACGTTTGTGGAGGGTGAGCGGTATCGCTTTGCATTGCCCGCGCCTGAAACGCAGTTATACAGCGTGATGCTTCGGTATGAAAACGGTGAAGAAACGCAGATCATCCAACTGCGCCTCAACGACAGTCCCGACGCTCGCGTACTCTCCAAATATTTGGACGGTGCTACCGAGCTGGGCAGTGAATTTGAGCGATATTCCGTATACTTTTCAGACGGCGAAGAGGAGAATTCCGGCTATTCCGGCGCGGTGTATGTCGGCGAAAGCGTGGGCTACGTGTATTTGCTTACCGTCAAGCAACAGGAAGGGAAGATGTATCCGGTCTATCGCGACGCGGAGGAATTCGCTTCGCTACTACGCGAGTTTGACCTGCCTGGCATGCTTTCAGGAGCGCAGAAAGCCGCCGGATAAAGCGCCATTGGACGGCATGTGATCGCGCGCGGCATATTTCTTCAAAAAACCAAAGGCTTCCGCTTTGATTTTATGGTAAAATCAAAGCGGAAGTTTTTTTGTTTGGGAAAAAGCACTCGGAGCAGACCGTCAAAAAGCCCCTTCGGGGGTTCGGGGGCCATAGCCTCCGGAAGCTTTCAACCGCCGCCGGCGACATGCGCGGTGGCGGCGGAAGGCCTTGCGAAGCAAGGCTTTCTTCTCAGGAAGCGCCGACCGTGCGAAACGCAGCCCTCAGCGGGAGACGCTTTGGGCACTTGGCCTTCGGGCCTTCGCAGGCGTTTCCTGCAATCCTCGAAAAAGTATCGCCAGATACTTTTTCGACTAGGAGGCCGTTATGGACGATACGCCAAGGTTTGTGATGATCGACGAGCCGTTTTTGTGCCGCGTGTGCGGTTTTGAAGTGAAGCCGCTCGGGTACACCGCGCGCGACCACTGCCCGCGCTGCCTTTGCTCGTTGCACGTGGACAATATGCCCGGCGACCGCGCAAACGAGTGCGGCGGTGTGCTGCGCCCCGTGGGCGTTGAAATGCAGCGTGACGAATACAAAATCGTATACCGCTGCGAAAGCTGCGGCGAAACCAAGCGCAACAAGGCCGCATCCGACGACGATATGAACCTGATCATACGTTTGAGCGCAAACCCGGTCAGGCGGTAAATGTCAAAAAAGTGCTCCACACTTTTTTGAAGTTACACGCCTTGCCTAAAATGCTTCGCATTTCCGTGCGGCAAAGCGTGAAACGTACAAAAGCCTATGGTTTTTATCCGTTTTGACGCACAGGTCGTCAAAACCGGATTACAGTCAAGGGGTATGCCCCTTGACAATCCCTAAGTTTTTTGACAAACGAAAAAGCCATCGGCAAAGTTTTCAAAACCTTGCCGATGGCTTTCTTTATACTGCTTCTTATGCTTTAGCCCATCAACTTCACGCCGGAGCTTGTGCCAAGGCGCGTTGCGCCCGCTTCGAGCATTTTTTGCGCATCCTCGTACGTACGAACGCCGCCGGACGCCTTTACGCCCATTTCCGCGCCAACGGTTTTGCGCATGAGGGCAACGTCCTCAGCAGTTGCGCCGCCGCTAGAAAAGCCGGTGCTTGTTTTTACGTACTCCGCCCCCGCGCGCTTGGCGCAAAGGCAGGCCTGCACCTTTTCCTCGTCGGTCAAAAGGCAGGTTTCAATGATCACCTTCACGAGCGCCTTGCCCTTTGCAACTTCGGTTACCGCGCGGATGTCCTTCTCCACAAAGTCCCAATCGCCCTCTTTGGCCGCGCCGATGTTGATGACCGTGTCGATCTCCTGCGCGCCTTGTTCAATGGCGGCCTTGGTTTCAAACGCCTTGGCTTCCGGAAGCATGGCGCCAAGCGGGAAGCCCACCACGCAGCACGCGGCGGAATCGGTTCCTTTCAAAAGCGAGGCCACAAGGCCTACGTGACAGGAATTGACGCAAACGCTCGCAAAATGATACTGCTTGGCTTCTTCGCAAAGCGCCCTCACCTGCGCGCGCGTAGCATCGGGTTTCAAAACGGTATGGTCGATGGTGCGATTGAGCTCCATGAGCTGCCTCCTTAAAAAGTTTTTATGATTCCGTAACCGGAACAAAACGCGCCCCGCAAAAAGGCGGTTTGCGTTTCTTGCTGAATACCAAACGTTGGCATATGAATAGGATACCATGCACCGACGCGGCTGACAAACGGTATTTGCGTAACGCCACCTCATCCGGCGGCAAAGCGGTGGAACCTTGCCGCTAGGGGCATTCGCAAGCGAATGCCCGTTTCGG
>DLFZ01000137.1:9572-11590 GCA_002482435.1 Christensenella sp. UBA7707 | reverse complement strand
GAAACTTTTGGCTGGGATATAAGTAGGAAAATAAAAAATGCGCTTCTTGAAAAGGCGTGCCGTGGCAGAGAAACTGTTGCGGCACGCCTTTTGTTTTGCTATGCTTTGTAAAGAGAAATAAGAATTTGTCGATTTTGCTAAGACTGCATTATAAGCATACTTAGCACGCTTTCTAGATTGATGAACTTCCCATTATGTTTATGACTTTCACAACATCAACTACAAGTGTTTTATATTAGGCGGTGTAACGTATGAGCATCAATATGCGAAACTATACAGGTGAACAAGGATGCAACAGTGAAGATTTCTACAAAATATTTAATTTCCTAAATTCCAATGGAGCGGCTGGTTTTTATGAAAACTGGCATTGGGCAAGATGGGAATGGTTGATGGGGCACCCGAACCTAAAAAAAGAAATGGTTCCGATAATTGGAGTTTGGGAATGCGACAATCAGGTTATAGGAATTGCAACGCATGATATGCGGTTAGGTCAAGCGTATTTTATCTGTAAGAAAAACTTTGATTTTTTAAAAAATGAAATGCTCTTGTATGCAGAAAAAAGTCTTGCGGCGAATGGGAAACTTCAAATAGCAGTAAATGACATCGACAATGAATTTTCTTCGTATTTAAGTACAACGGACTATCGTGCAAGTGAGAGCAAGGAAACTGTTCTATCCATCGAGTGTAAACAATACCCTTATTCTTTGCCGCAGGGCTTTCGCATATCATCCTATGCAGAGAACAAAGATCCTAACAAGTATAATACAGTGATATGGAAAGGCTTCAATCACAAGGGATTACCTCCCTTGATTGAGCGCACAGATGAGGAGACACGCCCTCATTTCAATCCAAGCCATGCAGTTTTTATCGTTGCACCCAATGGTGAGTACGCCGCCCATTGTGGGATATGGTTTATCCCTGATTCCGAAGTTGCTTATGTTGAGCCAGTTGTTACAATTCCAGAATACCGTAAGCAAGGTTTCGGAAAGTCAGTCGTTTACGAAGCAATAAACCGATGCTATGCCACTGGAGCGAAGTATGCTCTCGTTATTTCTACTCAAGAATTTTATCATCAAATTGGGTTTACCAAAAGTTCTTCCTTTACTTTTTGGTCTAAGTAACCGTGCGTTATAAGTATACCTGGCAACTGAGCATCAACTCCGTGAACTTCCCATTATGTTCTTTATAATATAAACTCGAATTCTAATTTGTCAGCAGCTCCCCCGCTTATCGCCAGAAGCCCAAAGGGATGGGCCGTACCGCCTCTATGATCCCGCCGCGAAGCGGGGGCAATTTGCATCGGCACAAAAAAGCCGCGCGAAACCGCGCGGCTTTCCGTTTGTATTTTGGCAAATTTCGAAAGCTTAGTCCTCGTCGCTTTGGGCGCTCTTCGCGGTCACTTTGTTCAAAAGCGCCACAAAGCCCCAGAGTACGAAAAATACTGCAAAAATACCCACAAGGCCCTTGACCATGATCTCGAGGGACTGTAAAAGCGTAATGGCTTGCATTGCAGCTTCGCTTAGTTCGATCATCAGATTCAGCATCATATCGTTTTACCTCCTGTGTTATTTCCAGCCGAGCACGATACTCATGAGCAGGCCGCCAGCCAGCACCGATGCAATCTGGCCGCTGACGTTTGCGCCCGCCGCGTGCATAAGCAGATAGTTATAAGGATCTTCCTTAAGGCCCATCTTATGTACCACGCGGGAAGACATCGGGAACGCGGAAATGCCCGCCGCACCGATCATGGGGTTGATCTTGTTCTTGGTGAACAGGTTGAGGAACTTTGCAAACATTACGCCACCGATGGTGTCGAAGATGAACGCCACAAGGCCGAGACCGAGGATGAGGAAGGTTTCCGTTTTTACGAAATCTCCGGCCCTCATACTTAGCGATACCGTAAAGCCGAGGAAGATGGTAATGATGTTTGCAAGCGCGTTCTGTGCGGTATCGCTCAGGCTGCCGAGTACGCCGCATTCGCGGATGAGGTTACCAAACATAAGGAAGCCGATCAGCTG
>DLFZ01000137.1:0-9535 GCA_002482435.1 Christensenella sp. UBA7707 | reverse complement strand
AGGATCTTCGTGGTTTTGGTGACCGCCGTGGGATTGTACGGCATGCGGATGAGGCGCTCTTTTTTGGTGGTCACGAGACGGATGAACGGCGGCTGGATGATGGGTACAAGCGCCATGTACGAGTATGCCGCTACCGTGATTGCGCCAAAATAATTGGACTGAAGCCTTTCTGCCGCAACGATGGAGGTAGGGCCGTCCGCCGCGCCGATGATGGCGATGCTCGCAGCGTCGTTGAGCGGAAATTTGAACAGCGTGGCGAGAATCAGCGTAAAGAAGATGCCGAACTGCGCCGCTGCACCAAAAAGCATCATCTTGGGGTTGGAGAGAAGCGGCCCGAAGTCGATCATCGCGCCGATGCCGATGAACAGGATCAGCGGGAACAGTTCGCTTGAAATACCCGCATTGAACAAGGTTTCAATCGCGCCCACGTTCACGCCCGGCAGATTCACAAGGATCGCGCCGAAGCCCATGGGAAGAAGCAGCGTCGGTTCCATTTCTTTTTTGATCGCAAGGTAAATAAGAGCCGCGCCGATCAGGATCATCACGCCCTGTTCCCAGGAGAAGGTCAACACGTTGCTGAACAGGTTGAGAAGCTGGGAAAGAAATTCCAAAATAAACTCACCCCTTGTATAAAATGATATGAGGAAGGCTCCGCCGGTTTCGGGGCTGCCGCCAAAGAAGAGATGCGGCGCTTACGCCGGCCGTTCGGGCCGAAAGCGACGATTCGGGAAGGCCGTTTTCGGGTTGTTATACGTTATAAAACGCCCTTTCCCACAAATACATTATAAGTCAAACTTATTCCCTCTGTAAACAGGCTTCTTGCTTTTCCACGCAAAAACATGCGCTTTTTGGAAAAATATCGCGACGCGCCGCCACATGGCCCTTTTGCTGCGGCGTGCCGCTTCCGCCTGCCGCCATAGCCGCGCATTGGCCTATATATCGTTAGGTATGCGCGGAATGCGCCTGTTTCATGCACCGTTTCCGCCATTGATACGGAACAAGTGTTCGTGTATAATTTTCATTGTAGAGGAAGTGGCTCAGCCATTTCTTTTTTTTATATCGGTCATGCCGGCCGAAACGGCATACGCGCGGCGCGAGGCGGACTTTCGCTCTCGTGCCGCGCGGCAAAAAAAGGAGGAGCCATGCTCAAAAAGGAAACGGGCGTCAGCCCGCTTCGTGCCTTGCAGGACGCTTTGCGCCAGAAGATGTTCGGCGGAGAGCAAAAAGGCGGCATACAGGCGCAAATGGGCGAAGAAGCAGCGACCCCGGAAGCGAACCCCGCGCTTATGGTAGGCGAAAAGCTCATTCAAAACCTCGCCGCGTCCATGAACGTAAGCGAAAGCGAGGCCGCCGCGCTGCTTATGGAAAGTGCGCCCGACGGGCTAAAAGGGGTAAGCGCGCGTGCCGCAAACGAACTTTTGCGCATGAAAAAGGAAAACGCGCTTTCCGGCGAGCCGGAGGATTACGCAAACGATCCCGCGTTTCTCGCGCTTTTGGGCGAGTTTCCCGCAAAAGCGGCGCTTCGCGTGTACGTTGCCGAGAAAAGCCTGAACGAGGCGCGGCAAGCGCTTGACGCCGCGAAGCAAGACGGCGCGCGTGACCTTATGGAAAAACTCGCCGCTCGCAGGGCGCTGCCCGCGCCGCTCAACCGCGGCGTACCCGCCGCGCCGGAAACGGACTTTTCGACCATGCCGAGCGAGCAGTTCCGCGCGCTCAAAAACCAATTCAGCCGTGCCGCGCAGCAAAAGCGCGGCGCGAACTAAAAACGGAAAGGATGAATGCCCATGACGAATACCACCCTCAACATCAACACCCCCAACGGTTTTGACAAAACCTTTTACGACAGGCAGCTACTCGAAAGTGCCAAAACGCGCTTTGTCCACGCCAAATTTGGTCAGCTTCGCCCCATCCCGCTGCACAGCGGCAAGCGCGTGCAGTTTCGCCGCTGGAACCTTTTCGACCCCGATACCGCCGGGCTTGCCCTTGTGGAGGGCGTGACCCCCGCCGGTCAGTCGCTCTCCCAAACAGAGGTAGAAGCGGAGGTGAGCCAGTACGGCGCGTATGTGGAGATCAGCGACCTCGTGGATATGACCGGCTACGATCAGGTGATTGCCGACAGCGCGGAGCTTTTGGGTGAGCAGCTCGGCACGGTGGTGGAGTGGGTCACTCGCGATGCCATGTGCGCGGGAAACAACGTGCAGCGCCCGGGCGGCAAAACGGCACGCTCGTCCATCGAGGCGGCGGATAAGCTTACGGTTTCGGAAATCCGCCGCGCGGTGCGCACGCTCAAGCGCGCCAAAGCGCGCCCCTTCTGCGAAAACGGCAGGAAGCCGCACTTTGTATGCATCTGCTCGCCGGAAGCCACCTACGACTTGCAAAACGACACCCTCTGGCAGGATGTTTCCAAGTACGCAAACGCCGAACAGATCTACAGCGGTGAAATTGGCCGATTGTTCGGCGTGGTGTTTGTGGAAAGCACTGAGGCGAAGATCTTCCGCCAGAGCGTTTTGAACAAGGTGAAAACGGCCACCTCCAACGCCGCGTCCTTCGTGCTCAAAAACGCTCCCTCCGAGGCGGAAGCGGCCTATCTCAAAACCGAGGGGAACACCATTGGGATTGGCGCGGCTACGCACACGCTTGCGGGCTTTGACGAGCAGACCCTCACCGTAACCCTCACTGCACCCGCCTCCCTCTCCGCCGATGCCATCGTTTACAGCGCCGACGCGGGCGCGCCCGATGCCACTACCAAGGCCGCGCCCAACGTACACGCCACGCTGGTGTTTGGCAAGGATTCCTACGGCATCATCGACATGGAAGGCAAGGGCGCCTTGCAGACCATCATCAAGCCGCATGGCTCCGCCGGTTCGAGCGATCCGCTCGACCAGCGCGCCACCGTGGGCGCAAAGGCGCCCGCCTACGCGGCTGTGATCCTCAACGATCTGTGGCTTGTGCGCATTGAACATGGGGTAAGCGCATAGGCGCTTCGCTTTCGCCGAAGTGTCGTTTGACACTTCGGCGAGGTTTTGCGCGCTTTGCCTAAAACGCTTCACGTTTCCGGGCGGCAAAGCGCGAAAGGTACGAAAGCCTTCGGCTTTCATCCGTTTTGACGTACATGCCGTCAAAGCCGGAACAAATGGGGGACGAAGCGGGCCTATAAAGTATCGGCCCCTACGAGTGGTTTGCGGCTTGCAAACCACCTCACCACCGCCTACGGCGGAGCCTCTCCTCAAGGAGAAGCCCTGCCTTCCCCTTGAGGGGAAGGTGGCGGCGTTAGCCGTCGGATGAGGTGTCGATACGCGCAAAAATGCTGCGATGTTTGGCCGTAGCGGCGGATTCCATATCCGCCCGCCAACAATCAACCACTTTTAAAACATCAAACAGGAGAAACATCATGAATTACATCAACGATCTTGAAATCGATAAAATCACCGGAGAAACCGGGGCTAGCCTTGCCAAGGAGGACCGGGTGAACATCCTCATCGCCGATCCGGCGGGCACGGGCCTCCCTTGGGAGGGCGGCATCAACGGCCATTTCTTCCGCATCCGCCGCGGGGTAAACGTTGCGGTGCCAAAGAGCGTCGCGGAGCTGATTCTCCAGAACGAGCGCGTTACGGTGCTCGGCGCGGCGCTTGTGGGGCCGTACAAAAGCGGTAGGGGCAAAAAGCTCGGAGGCGCGGTATGACGCTCAACGACATCATCGTTTCCGCGCTCGCACAACTCGACCGCGGGCACGATGCGCAAAGCCTCGACGTGTGGCGCGATAAGCTTGCCCGCTTTGCAAACGACGCCGTGCTTGACCTTGCGGAGGCGTTTCGCCTCAGGCGCACGGAAAGTGTGGCGCACGAAAACGGGCTTTTTTTTCTTGAGGCACTGTCGCACGCATGCTTAAGCGTACTTTCGGTTTCCCAAAACGGGAAAAAGCTCGACTATTCCTTTGGCGAGGCGGGCGATTGCGTGTACGCGCGCGGTGCGGATGCTTCGGAGCTTGTGGTTTGCTATCGCTTCGCGCCGAAGTCTGTGAGCGCACCTACTGATGTGCCTGAGGTGCCGGAGTGGTGCCATGGGCTGATCGTCACCTACGTTGTGGGCAGAGAGCGCGCCTCGGGCGAGGTCAACTTGCAGCGCGGCGGCAATGTGTATTTTCAAATGTACGAGGCAGGAAAACGCCAAATCCGCCCGCACCCGGGCGACGGCGCGGCCCATCGCCTTGTGAACAGGTGGTGAGCGCATGGCGCGCATGCTTTATAAGATCAACGAGTTTTTAGGAATCGACCAGTCGTCCGCGGAAAACGGGCTCCCAACAGGCATGAGCCCCGAGGCCTGCAACATGGATACGTCAGACGGTGCCCTTCGCGTGGCGCAGGGGTTTTTACCTGCAATAGAACAGCCGGTGCCGGGCAGCGATACGCCGCACCGGCTTTTTTTGTACCGTTCGCAAGCGGGCACGCAGTTTATCGTGCTTGCGGGACAGGCGCTTTATGCCTACAAGCAGGGCGCGTGGCAAAAGGTGTACGAGTATGAGGGAACCTTGGGGAACTTTTGCTTTTGCGCGGCGCAGACGCAAATCAACGGTACCGACTGCCTTGTAATCGGCTGCGGGGAGCGAAGGCTTATTAAGTACGACGGCGAAACGGTTGCGCTTTTTGGCAGCGCAGCGGGCGTGTCCGACGTGCCCGCGCTCTACCTTGATACCTACAAGGGCAGGCTTTTTGCTGCGGGCGATCCCAACCACAAAAATCGCCTTTACTGGTCGCAGCTCCCCGGTGACGGCCGCTCCGTTGAGGATTGGTCGAGCGTGGAAGCCTCGCCAAACGTGGAGGGCGGCCACGCTGAAGTAGGCAGCGACGGCAGCGACCCAATTACCGGGCTTATGGCGCTCTCCAACCAGCTTCTTATTTTCAAACGCCGCAGCATTTATCGGCTCATCGGCGATAGGCCCGGTAACTTCACCATCGAAAGCGTGGACTCGGCTTCCGAATCCACCGCACACACAGTGCTCGTGCGCGTGGCCGACGCGGTCTACTACCTTACAGCCGCGGGGCTTTTCGCGTTCAACGGTGTTACCGCGCGCGCCATGGCAGACGCGCGGCGCATCAAAACCTTTCTCGCTATGGCGGACGCTGCGGATGCACGCGGTGCGCTCGCGCGCGAAAAACTTTTGTTTCTATTGAAAGAAAACGGTGAAAGCGCGGTCGTGGAGTACGACCTTTTGCGCCGCACCTATATGCTACGGCGCGGGTTTACCGCCTACGATCTGTGCGCGAGCGATGGGTATGCGTACCTTGTAGACGGTACGCGCCGCGTGTGCAGGCTTGGCGAGGGGAACAGCTACAACGGCCTGCCCATTCACGCGTGGTGGCAAACTCCTTCTACGGACCTTTACGAGAAAAGCACCGTCAAGGCCTTGCGCCAGCTTTATTTGCGCGGCGCAGAGGAAACGGAAAACGCGGCGGTGCTCGTGGAGGCTTCCGTCGGTGGCATGAGCACGATGTATCGGGTGCTTTTGCCCAAGGAACGTGCGGCGGTGCTGGAGCTGCCGCTCAAAAACGAAGGCAGGGTGTTTTCGCTCCGGTTTGAAAACGAGGCGGGCGGGCGCTTTGTGCTTGAGGGCGGCGCGGAACTTGCCTTTGAACAATGGAGGAGGGTGGAATAAATGGCGCTCGATATGCGCGCGCTTTATTATATTGTGCTGCCGCACGCACAAGCCCACGAGGCGAGCACGCAGCAGGCGGAGGAAGAAATCAAAGCAAACGAAAACTGCCTTAATCAAAATTTTACGATTCTTGCGCAAAAGCTCGCGGAGCTTGAGTGGCGGTTGTCGTCACTCGAAAGCGGGAGCTAAGTGAAAACGAAGGAGGAGCAAACATGGCAAGCTATTATGTTTCCGGCTATACGCCACCTGCGGATGTAAAAACAAGCGCCGATGTGAAGGCGTACCAAAAGCGCCTCGGCGTAACGGCGGACGGCGTGTGGGGCCCGAAAACGCAAGCGGCTTACGACAAAAACGGAAGCATTTCCACACCGCAGAGCTTTGCGGATTATTATGCGATGGCGATGAGCTACACAGCGCCGCAAACGTTGAGTGTGGCGGCTTTTGACGCGGAGGCGCTTCAAAAAGAACTCAAAGGCTATCTTCGCCCGACGGTGGATCTGTCCATTTCCCGCCGCAAGGAGGCCGCGAAAACGGCCAACGCCGAGCTCGACGCGGATGCCGTCTCGCGCGGGATGGGGCAATCCACCTATGTTTTGTCCATGAAGGAGCGCGAGCAGGACGACGCCGAGCGCGACGTGACCGCGCTTGAGGCGCAGTATGGCGCGGTACTATCGGAAAAGCTGTACGAGGCGATGCAGTCATACCAAAACCGCCTCTTTGAGGCGCAAGCCTACAACGCGCAGGCCGCTGCATCCGCACAGGCCGCCGCGCTCAACCTTGCTTCAAACTGGTATGCTTCCGCGCAGCAAAGCGCCTCTCCCGTTTCCAAAAAGGCAGGCACGAGCGGCAACAACAATAACCCAAGCCTTTCCATGGAGGAAATTTACGAGCTGATGGGCTACCTCGACGACGCGGAGCGAAAAAACCTGTTCACCGGGCAAACGGCCTATTGGGTGACGCTGCGCGAGGAGCTGCAAAACTCCGTTTCGTCCAGAATTTATGCGATTCTCGAAGAGGAATTCATGCCGAAAACCCCTGCGGCACCGGTTGGAGGGGCGAGAACGCGCGCAAATTACACGCGCTGAACATATATATACAGTGTACCGATTTTGCGCGGGCAAAAAGCAAAGCGCGCGATGCGGTGCGCGACGTTTTACCCCCGCAAAAACGGCTTTTCGGAACAGCAGCCCGCGCGGCATGCAAAAAGGCGCGCAGGAAACCGGAACACGTCCAAAAACAAAAAACCGCTTGCCCGAAAGGCCGCGGGGAGAACGCTTAAAAATACATAAGCCGCCCGCCGCCATAAAAGGCGGGCGCAGCGAAACTTGGAGGTAAAAAGCATGATTCGTCAATTCATTGCTTATTTGAAAAATCAACTGGGCTCCATCTATGTTTGGGGTGCTCAGGGCGAGACCGCCATCACCGAGGCTTGGATCAAAAAGCGCGAAACAAGCGCCATCAACGCGCAGCGCGCCATTGCGCTTTGGAAAAAGCGCGTTGCCGAAGGCAAGAGTTACATCGCCGCGTTCGACTGCTCCGGGCTCATCGTATACTTTTTGATGAAAAACAACCTTCTCAAGAGCGACACAAGCTCGCGCGGCCTGTTCGAACTGTGTAAGGAAATCAAAACGCGCGACAAGCTTATGCCCGGCGATTTCGTGTTTCGCCACAACGGCACGAAAATTCACCACGTCGGCGTATACATCGGCGACGGACAGGTGATTGAGGCCAAAGGCCGCGACGATGGCGTGGTGCAGCAGGGCATCGACCAGAGTGGTAAGGGATATTGGAACCGCTACGGCAGGTTCGAACCCTTGTTTGAAGACGAGGAGGAAACGGCACAGAACTTTCCGGCCGACTACGTTTACGACGGCGTGACGTATGTGAACCTTCGAAAAACACCCACCAGCGCGGATAGCTACAACATCATCGGCAAGGTTGACCGCGGTGAGGAAATTCTTGTTTTGAACATCGAAAACGGCTGGGCAGACGCCGTGAAAAAAATGGAGAAAGGCTATCTGCGCGGCTACTGCTACGCCGCGTGGCTCAAGAAAAAAACCTAAACGGAAAGGAATACATGGCCATGAACCTTGAAATTACTGTAAAAACCATATTTGCTGCCATCGGCGGCGTGCTCGTTTACCTGTTTGGCCCGTGCGATGCGCTCATCATCGCGCTTGTCGCGGTGGTGGTGATCGACTACATCACCGGCGTCATGTGTGCGGCGTTCAAGCACGCGCTTTCGAGCAACGAGGGGTTTAAGGGCCTGCTGAAAAAGGTGGGCATCTTCGCGTTGGTGGCGCTTGCATCGCTTCTTGACAAGCTGGTGCCTTCTACCAACGAAGCGGTACGCGCGTCGGTGTGCATTTTCTACATCGCCAACGAAGGGATTTCCATCCTTGAAAACGTAGGTGAAATGGGCGTGCCGCTGCCGAAGATCCTCAAAGACATCCTTGGAAAACTGAACAGCGACGGCAGCAACAAAGCTGACGACGAAGACGACCACAACGGCACCAACGCGTAACGCCCCGTAGGGCATCTTTAGAAAACGCGTCCGCAAAAAAGCGTGCAGCGGATCGGAGCGAGGGGCTTTGAGGGCTTCGCGCATACCCCGCTTTACATAAAGCCGGGCGCTCTCTTTGTTAAAAAAGGGAGCGCCTGGCGTTTTTTTTGTTGGGTGCAGCAAAAGGAAAGTAAGGTGAACAAACTATTTTTCGAATAAGTGCTCAAATTGTGTAAAGGCTTGTGGCATTTTTATCGATATATTTAATAACCTACGCGATTATCAACCCTCTATTCTGAAACCCAAAACGGTTCAAACGTAGGTTCTTTCTGGTTTTTATACGCGCCTAGGCATGTCTTGCGGTAGAGCAAAAAAGGAGATGGGCCGGTCAATGTTTCTTTAAGCCATAAGCATAACGTGCAAATTCTCTTCGAAAAACAACCTAAATCAATGGAGGACAAAAAATGATGGGTCTTTTCAAAAAGCTGAACGTTGGCATACGTCTGATGAGCGCTTTTCTTTTGATTGCTGTTCTTGCGGGCGTCGTAGGCGTCGTGGGATTGAGCAGCATCGGAACGCTCAAACAAGAGGATAGCCTTTTGTATGAGGAAAACACGCTTGGTATCCTCTACTCGAGTCAGGCGGCGCGCGACTTTCAGAAGGCGCGATTCAGCGCGTTGAGAATGACCGTTACAACCGGCGACGTACAGCGTAACTGCATTATGGACGTTCAAACATATTTCTATACCGGCGATAAGAGCATGTCCGACTATGAAGCAGGCATCATCACCGAGGAGGACCGCACGCTTTACGCTGCAGCCGCACCGCTTTGGACGGAATATAAGATACAGGTTGCAAAGGCGAGCGAAATGGTAAAGGCAGGACAAGCGGATGCAGCGCTTTCCTACATGCTCAATGATACGGCGGATACCGCACTCAAGTTGCAGGGAGCGCTGGAAAAGCTTATCACATACAACCAGCTCAGTGCACAAGAGCGCCATGAAGCCAACAGTCAAACGGCTCAAGCCGCCACAATGATCATGCTCGCTGTAATGGCGGTAAGCGTCGCGGCCGCGGTGGGGCTTGGCCTTGTTATGACCGGCAGCATCGCGCGACCCGTAAAGGCTACATCGGCGCAGCTTGCGAAAATGGCCGCAGGCGAGGAGTTGGAGGAGATCGACGCAAAGCGCTTTAGCGGGGAGTTTTTGGGCATGGTGCAAAACCTCAACGACGTGCGCGCGTCGCTTAACCTGCTGCTTGACGATTCAGGTATGCTCGTGGAGGCCGCGGTCAACGGCCAGCTTTCCACGCGTGCGGACGTTGCGCGGCACAAGGGCAGTTACCGCAAAATCATTGAGGGGGTCAACAGCACGCTCGAT
>DLFZ01000105.1 GCA_002482435.1 Christensenella sp. UBA7707 | reverse complement strand
TTCGGAGCCGCCGTAGTAGCCGTAGCCGTTGTATTGATCCATATCATTAACCTCCGTTTGATGAACAGTATATCGCGCAAAACACCTTGTATCAATGCTTTTCTATGCTCTGGCGCGGTTTTTTATCGACCGCCCGCCTTATGGTAAAACGGAAGCACGCGCCCTCCATGGGGGCCGAGATCACCTCGATGCTCTGCCCGTGCGCCTCAAGAATGCGCTTAACGATCGAAAGTCCGAGACCCGTTCCCGAGGTATCCGAAGGGGTATGCGCCTTCTCCGCCTTGTAAAACCGCTCGAAAATGTGCGCCGCGTCTTCTTTGGTCATGCCGCAGCCGCTGTCCTTTACGCTTACGAGTACAACGCGCCTGTCGAGCTTTGTTGAAACCGCAAGCGTGCCGCCCGCTGGCGTAAATTTAATGGCGTTGTCGACAAGGTTTCTCACAACCTGCGCGATCTGGCCGGGATCGGCCTCCACAAGGCTTTTTTCCTCCTCAAACTCCACCATAACTTCAATATTTTTTGCATTGATCCGCGCTTCAAACGTAAGAAGCGTGCGAATGATAAGCTCGTTGATGTCGAACACCTCGGGCTTTAGCACATACTGGCCCGATTCCATGCGCGCAAGGTCGAGAAGGTCGTTTACCATACCGGTCATGCGCTTGTTTTCGCCGATGACGATCTCTAGGTATTTCGCATGATCCTCAAGGGCGATCGTGCCATCCTGCATAGCCTCAAGGAAGCCCCGCATGCTCGTAAGCGGCGAACGGAGTTCATGCGAAACGTTCGCCACAAAGCTTCTGCGCGCAGCCTCGAGGGTGTTGATCTCGTCCGCCATGTTGTTGAAGCTTTTCCCAAGCTGCGCCACCTCATCGGTGCCCGCAATTTTGACGCGCGCGTCGAAATCGCCCTTGGAAAAGCGGCGCACGATGCTGTTCATTTCACTGATAGGCTTTGTCATACGGCCCGTAATATACGACACGGCCAAAAACGCGAGCATCACCGCGACGCACGCCGAAAGCAGCACGTCCAAGTAGACCTGCCGTATGGATTGGTTGACGGCACTCATATCGACATGCAAAAACAGCGTTCCGATGGCTTCGCCGCTTTGGCCCGTGAGCGTACGCACGAGCGACATCACGGGAATGGAAAGCGTCTTTTTGAAAAGGTCGGTATGAATCGTACCGTTTGGGGTGGCCTCAGCGGCTGCTTCGGAAAGATCCACGTCCCCGCTGCCCGCCCATTTGTCAACCGATTCCTCGTCGATGCATGTGTATTTGCCCAAGGCCGGGTCGGCAAATTGCAACTGGATGAGCGCATCATATTTACGCGCAATGGTAAGAAGCTCCGCTTGCGCGACGGAGCGCTTGTTGCTGTCGATGTATTTCGTGGCAGCGATGCTGTTGATCTCCTCCGCCTCGCGCTTGAGCTCCGCTTCCTTTTCCTCAATGTACTGGCTTTGAAACATGCCGCTTACGGTAATGCCCAAAAGCGCGAGCAGCAAAAGCGTCGCGGCCAGATAGGTGGAAAGCATGCGCGAGAACAGGGTTTTGAACATGCGCTACCTCGCTATTTCAAACTTGTAGCCCACGCCCCAAACGGTTTTCAGCTGCCACGCCTCGCGCTCGCCGAGCTTTTCACGGATGCGTTTGACGTGTACGTCGACGGTGCGCGAATCACCGAAAAAGTCGAATCCCCACACCTGCTCCAAAAGCTGCTCACGGGTAAATACCTTGCCGTCGCGCGAAGCGAGGAAGTACAGAAGTTCAATTTCCTTGGGCGGCATTTCGATTTGCCTGCCGTCGAGCACTACGGAATAGTTTTCGAGCGAAACGGTAAGCCCGTCGAGTACGATTGCCTTTTCGGTTTCCGGCACGGTGCTGCGCCTTAAAACCGCCTTGATGCGTGCGAGAAGCTCCTTTGCTTCAAACGGCTTTGCAATATAATCGTCCGCGCCGAGATCGAGCCCTTGAATGCGGTCGTTGGTATCTCCCTTGGCGGTAAGCATGACCACGGGAACTTCGCTTTCCGCGCGTATTTTGGAAAGCACACCCCATCCGTCGAGCCCCGGCAGCATCACGTCGAGCACGATAAGAATGGGCTGCGTATCCCGAAACGCCTGCAACGCCGTATCGCCGCGTTCGCAGGTTTTTACCTCGTACCCCGCTTTTTTGAGGTACAATTCGATGATGGCCAATATGTTTTTGTCATCGTCGATGACCAGTATGGTGTTCTTGGCTTCCTTATCCATGCTACCTCCTCTTTCGCGTAGTTTTTCCCTTATCGCGTTTCCACCTCGACGCCATTTTGCAAAAGGAGCGCGGCGGCAACGCCGTTTCCTTCGCGAAGCGTACCCGAAAACGTGCCGTCGTAAACGAGCCCGCATCCACACGAAGGGCTTTTGGCCTTGAGAATGGCACGTTTTGCACCGCAGGCAAACGCGAGGTTTGCAACCTTCTCGGCACCCAAAACGAACTGTGCCGTTACGTCGCGCCCGTCCTTTGCAACCACGTGAGCCTTCCCCTCAAGTACGTCCTCACCCGTGCCGTTTTGAATTTCGCTAGGGAGACGCGGCGTCATAAGCCCACCCATCTGCTCCGGGCAGACGAGCAAAGCCTCGCCTTTCTCCACAAGCGCCATGATCTCTTCGTTGGGCTTTGCGCCGCCGTCGTAACGGCAATGCACCCCTGCAAGGCATGCGGATACAACAATCATCAGTTTACCACCTAACTATGAACAGAATTTGTATGTTCATAAATTGTTTACAGCGCTTGCGCTTTCACAAAAATGTCAAAGCCATTTTTGTGAGAATTGCAGGAATCGCCTGTGCGTTCNNCGCACGGCCGGCGCTTCCTGAGAAGAAAGCCTTGCGGCGCAAGGCACCGCCGCCACCACGCATGTCGCTGGCGGCGGATAAAAGCCTCGGAGGGGGTTATTTCGCCCCCCCGCGAAATCCTTCGGATTTCATCCGTTTCGGCGTACACGCCGCCGAAGCCGGAATGAAGCCTACGTCCCCTAAGCGCAGATAAAAGCCGAGCGAAAAGCGGCATTCGCCTTTGTGCAAGGTATCCTTTCCGCCGCACATGTCGCCGGAAAGGACTT
>DLFZ01000130.1:8140-8340 GCA_002482435.1 Christensenella sp. UBA7707 | reverse complement strand
ATTGTTGACGGCAAAAAGGTCAGCTCCCTTGCAGAATCGCAAATGATTCAGTACCGAAGGATGGACATCGGTTTTGTTTTTCAGTTTTATAACCTCATACCAAACCTGACGGCCAGCGAAAATGTGGAGCTTGCATCGCAGATATGCGGAAGCGACCTCGACTCTGTTGACGTTTTATCCAGCGTGGGCTTGCACGAACG
>DLFZ01000130.1:7458-8134 GCA_002482435.1 Christensenella sp. UBA7707 | reverse complement strand
GAGCAGCAGCGCGTGGCCATTGCTCGTGCGCTGGCAAAAAACCCCAAGCTGTTGCTGTGTGATGAACCTACCGGAGCTCTCGATTATACCACGGGTAAAAAGATACTCGCCCTGTTGCAGGAAACATGCAAACGACAAAAGATGACCGTCGTTCTGATTACGCACAACTCTGCAATCGCGCCAATGGCAAACCGTGTCATCCACATGCGCAACGGTTCGGTGGCATCCATCGACATCAATCCATCGCCGGTATCCGTGGAGGAGTTGGAGTGGTAAATCTCATTGTCGTCCGATTTGTGCGTAAGAGGGAGCAATCATGAAAATAAAAGCTCTGGTCAAGGATACCTATCGGGAAATCATGCGCTCACGCGAGCGGTTTGTCTCGATTTTTCTGATCACGTTCTTGAGCGTCGGCTTTTTTGTGGGCGTAAAAGCGACCGCTCCCAGCATGCGCGCCACAGCTGAGAATTATTTTAACGCAGCCTCCTTGATGGATATGGAAATCATCTCCACCGTCGGCTTCGACGACAGCGACGTGGAAGCGGTTCGCACGCTCGACGGCGTGGTGAATGTGATGCCTTCCTATTCGGCCGACTTGATTGTACTGGAGGAAGCGGGCAACAGCGTAGCCCGCGTGGCCGCTCTGCCCGTAGACAGCGAACGGGATAGGCTCAAT
>DLFZ01000130.1:7252-7439 GCA_002482435.1 Christensenella sp. UBA7707 | reverse complement strand
GCCTCGCTGCGGCGTACCGCATGCGCGATACGGATATTGCCATTGGGGATATTATACGGTTCTCCGAAACCACAGGTTCAGCCGCCACCGATACAATCATTTCAGGTACAAGTTACACCGTTGTAGGGCTTGTAGAGTCCCCGCTCAATCTTTCCTATTCCTATGGCACATCCTCAATTGGAAACGG
>DLFZ01000130.1:216-7194 GCA_002482435.1 Christensenella sp. UBA7707 | reverse complement strand
CGACCAGCGGTACAATACCGAAATCTGCCAGGCATCGGCCCAAATCGGCGACATCGGTCAGGTTCGCTATGATGTTTTTCTTGATAACATACAGGCTCAGCTCGCCGATGCGGAAGATACTTTTAACGGGCAGAAGTCAAGCGCCGATCAACAGCTTGCAGACGCGAAGCTGAAGCTTGATTCTGCTGAACAGGAACTGGAGAAATCAAAGCTGGAGCTCGACGCTGGTTGGGTGGATTACGACAATGCCGTGCGTCAAACCAGCGCCGCTCTAAAAAAAGCCGAAACGGATTTGGTTGATGGCAGAACGCAGATTGCCGAGGGCGAAGCGCAGTTGGCCGCAGCACAGACCCAGTATGACGACGGAGCGGCACAGCTTAGGGATGCGCGCAAAGAGCTGGACTCCGGTTGGACGCAATATAGGCAAGGTGTAGCCGAGTATCAGCAAAACGAACAGAAATACAACGACGGGCTTGCGCAATACCGCAAAGCCAAGCAGGAGTATGACCAAGCAAAGGCAGCATACGATACCGCAAGCCAAATTGCGGCAATGGCAGCCGATGCGCTCAACGGCGAGGAGATCGATCAGGAGGAAGCGGAAAGACTCTTAGCACAGGCACAAGCTGCACTTGAGGCGTATCAAAACGGCGGCGGAGCTGACCCGGAGATAATCGCCCAGTTACAATCGGCGATACAAGCTGCAGCCGAGCGCGTGGAAAACGCCGACGATCAAGAAGCGCAGGCGCGAGAAGAACTTGCAAACGCGATGAGGCAGCTCGAGGAATACGAGGTCCGTCTGCAGGAGGCTGAAGCGGAGTTGAACGCCGCAGAGCAGCAGTTGGCGCAAGCCCGCTTGCAGCTGGACGAAGCCAAGGCACAGCTCGACGAGGCGCAAGCAGAGCTAAAAAGCGGAGAGGCCGAATACAAGGCCGGTAAGGCTGAGCTGGATGCCGCATATAAACAGCTGCAGGAGAACAGAGCAAAGCTTGATGCCGCAAAAGCTGATCTAAAGGCGGGCGAGGCGGAGTATCAGAAGCAGAAAATCTCCGCTGCGGCGCAACTGGCGGAAGCAAAATCAAAGCTTGAAGTTGGAGAAGAGCAATTGGCCGCCGGGCAGAAAGAATATGACGACGGCTACGCCGAGTATTTGGACGCTGTGGCCGATGCGCAAAGCGCGATTTCCGACGGTTCCACCCGAATTCAAAACATTCGGACGATGATAAGCGACGTCGAATCCGGGAAATGGTACGTGTTTACGCGCGACGATATCATACAAAGCTATGCAGGCTTCAATCAGGACTCGGAGCGCATCGATGCCATCGCGGCGATTTTCCCGGTGTTTTTCCTTATGGTGGCAGCGCTTGTCTGCCTTACGACCATGTCCCGCATGATCGAAGAGCAGCGCATCCAGATTGGCACCTACAAGGCTTTGGGCTACTCGTCTGCACAAATCTCGAGCAAATACATGGTTTACTCCGCCATCGCCTGCATCATAGGCAGCGTACTCGGGCAGTTGATCTGCATCCAGATTTTACCTAGAGTCATCATTGGTGCGTATTCAGCGTTGTATCGCCTTCCTGACATCGAAATTAGGATCCCTTGGGGTATGTCGGTTCTCTCCATCATTGTTGCTTTGGTTTGCACGGTTATGGTGGCCTGGTATTCCTGCCACAGGGAACTGAAAGTAGCAACGGCCGCGCTCATGCGGCCAAAGATGCCACGGAGCGGCAGGAAAATATTCTTGGAACGCTGGACAAAACTCTGGTCGGCCATGAGCTTCTCTCAAAAAATCACCGCGCGTAACCTCTTCCGCTATAAATTGAGGCTTGCGATGACGGTGCTTGGCATATCAGGCTGCATGGCGCTGATCGTGGCAGGCTTTGGTATGCACGACGGCGTGAACCCGATCGTAGATAAGCAATACGGGGAGATCAATCGCTACAAAATCATGTTTACGCTATCCAAGGACCTTACGAGCGATGAAGCAAGCTCTCTGGGTCAGCAGCTTGCATCCGACGACCGCCTAAGCGCGGAGATGTTCTCCAAGGTCACTTCCGTTAACGTGGACAACAACGGGGCGGCTATCCGCAACGTATTTGTTCTCGCACCAGAGGAAACCTCGCAGATGGATCGGTTAATCACCCTACGAAGCCCGAAGAGCGGAAATCCGCTGAAGCTTGGCGACGAGGGCGTAATCATCACCGACAAATTGTCGGAAGTGCTTGGGTTAGGCGTTGGGGATACCATTGCGTTTAGCGTAAACGATGTGGAGTATGCGCTGCCTGTTGCCGCTGTCACGGAAAACTACATCTACCACTACATTTATATGTCCCCTGCACTTTATGAGCAAACCTTCCATACAGATGTAAGGTTTAATACCATCGCATGTGCGGCAAATGAGAAGATGACGGACTTCGAGGGGTTTGTGTCCGACTGGCTGAGCAAAAACAGCGCAATCCTCTCAATCGTCAACATCGATTCTGCAAGGAAATCCTTCGAGGAAACCATCAACAGCATCAACATCATCATCCTCGTCATGCTGATTGCGGCAGGGGCACTCGCGTTCGTGGTCGTATACAACCTGACCAACATCAACATCTCTGAGCGCACACGCGAGATTGCAACCATCAAGGTGCTCGGCTTCAAGCACAGTGAAACCAATCTGTACATTTTCCGAGAAAACTTCGTAATGGGCGCAGTCGGCATTTTGCTTGGCGGCGTAATCGGCTACTTCTTGGCGCAATTTATGCTGAAAACCGTCGAGGTGGATATGGTCAAGTTCGTCAAGGACATCGCCGCGACGAGTTACCTATACGCCGCACTGCTTACAGCTTTCTACATTGTATTGGTAAATCTGATGATGACCAAGCGCATGAGACAGATCAGTATGGTTGAATCACTGAAGGCCATCGAATAACGGGAAATACTTGTTGCAGGAGGAACGATTATGTCGCGCAGTACCGTTGATAGCGGCAGTGCCGCTCAGAGAACCTATTATGACATTTGCGGCTCGCAAGCGCTACCCCTTTTACAGTTGCGATTCAGCTTGCACAAAGAGTGCACCCAGATCATCTTTTACATGATCGTCAACCAGAAGCTTGATTTCGAGCTGCTTAAGCAAGCAGTGAACATAGAAATCGAGCGCAACGATTGCCTGCGCATCCGTTTTGAAAAGCAGGATAAGAAGCTCAAACAGTATTTTCTGCCGGAGTTCAGGCTTGAAAATATCCCGGTTTTGGATTTCGCAGGCAAAACAAAGCAGGAGCAAGACGCCGTACTAAAAAAAGACGCACACACACCTCTCAAAGTCTTGAAGGGAGAAATGTACCGCATTCTCCTCTACCGTACCTTTGACGGGCGCACCGGCGTTTATCTGAACATCTCTCATGTTATCGCGGATCTATACGCCGCCGTTGTGTTTTTCAGCGATCTTCTTGAAGTGATTACCGCGCTTCAAAACGGAACACCAATGCCCAAGCCGCTGTCCTCGTTTGAAGAGTGTCTGAAAAAAGATCTGCTTGCATTCAATGATAAGGAAGCCGAGGAAAGGCACCATCAATTCTTTCAAGAATTGTTTGGAAAGGACGGGCCTTCGTTTTATGCCGGTGCAGACGGCATGCGGCTGCTCAACAAGGCGCGCCGAAAAAAGAGAGATCCGAGCCTTCGCTATCAACTTTTAAATACGATGATAAATGACAAAAGCGAAAATTACGGCATGCACCTGTCGGCGGAAAGGACCGAACCGATCCTTTCCTTTTGCGAAAAAAACGCCATTCCCCTGCAGACAATGATCTACGTAGGCATGCGCACCTATCTTTCCAAAATCAATGAGGAAACGGACGACGTTACTTTTTCAATCGCTTTTAACCGCAGAATTACCATTGCGGACAAACGTTCCGGCGGATGCCGGGTCAACGCGCTTCCTCTGCGTACCGTTATCACAAAGGACAAAACGTTTATGGAAGCGATTGCGCATACGCAGCAAGTACAGTTTCAAATCCTGCGCCATACGGACTATCTGTTCGAACTCGCCAAGGATCGACTTAAGGATTGGGAGAAAAGACCGCTTTTTTCAGGTACCTACTCTATGCTCCTATCCTGCCTCCCGTTTTCGTTTGCGCTGCCCGAAGGCTGGCAGTGTGAGCTTGGCAACTATAGCAACGGCCGCTTCCCGATGCCATTGTATACCGTGGTCGTCCCTAACCTTGTCGAGGGCGGTCTTGACTTTCACTGCGAGTATATGGTAAAGGTTCTTCACACGTATGAGCTGGAAGCGCTGTTCGAGCAAAGCGTCAGGGTGATGGAAGCCGGTGTTGCAAACCCCGATATTACCATCGGAGAATTGATGCATGAGGTGCTCGAAATCAATTCGGACCAGAGCATTGCAGCCGCTGCCATGCTGAATTGAGCATTCAGCGCCATGCATACAAGAATAAGGGATCCTGCGTTATCGTTATCCAAGCGAAAAGGAAAAAGCAATCGCCCCCTTAACCGTTTGCCGAAGCAAGGATGCGGGGTCGGAAATTCCGGAAGTTGCGGCAGCCGTACCCTGTATGCAGGATCACCTTTTGAAGGCGATACCTCATCGATGTGAGCGGGTGCAAAACCAGCGCAAGGCACAGCACGCAGCAAAAATAGAAAAAGTGGCAAGCAGCAGGCTGATCGGAACAAATCCGGAAGCCTGCTTTTTCTGCCTCCACTCTGTCCCCGGTTGAAACTATGCATCAAGATGTGGTATCTTGAATGCGGAGGAAAAAGCTATGGAAAAAACGGTTGTTATCACCGGCGCGTCGCGCGGCATCGGCAAAAGCGCGGCGTTTGCCTTCTCGGACGCAGGCTACGGCGTGTGCATCAACTATCTCCAATCCGAAAAGGAAGCGCTTGAAGCGGTAACGGAAATCAACCGCCGCGGCGGAAACGCGTTTGCGTTTCGTGCGGATGTTTCCGTGGAGGCGCAGGCACGCGCGCTCGTTCGCGCAGCACAGGAGCGGTTTTCGCATGTGGACGTACTCGTCAACAACGCGGGCATCGCGCTCGACAGGCTCTTTACGCAAACCACCACCGAAGAATGGTCGCGCGTGTTCGCGGTAAACGTAAACGGCGCGTTTCATTGCTGCCAGGCAGCTTTGCCGGACATGATCTCGCGCAAAAAGGGCAAAATCCTAAACGTTTCCTCCGTCTGGGGCATGGTCGGCGCGTCGTGCGAGGTCGCCTATTCCGCGGGCAAAGCGGCGCTGATCGGCTTTACCAAGGCGCTTGCCAAGGAGCTTGGCCCCTCAAACATTCAGGTAAACTGCGTGGCTCCGGGCGTGATTGATACCGAAATGAACGGCAGCCTTTCCGATGCGGATCTTTTATGCCTTTGCGAGCAGACGCCGCTTGGCAAAATCGGCAAACCGGAAGACGTTGCGGCGCTTCTTGTCTTTTTGGCCTCGGACAAGGCCGACTTTTTGACCGGCCAGGTCATAAGTCCAAACGGCGGGTTCGTGATTTAAAGCGTGTTGTCGGCCTTCGGCACGACTGACCCGGTAGATATTACGATTCCCCAAGGCGAAAAAGGTAAATGCACTTTTGCCTTTCGCCTTCCAGATACATGTCATTATCGGGCGGCAGATCCGCAATCTCCTTGAGCGTGCCGCCGGCATAAAGGCAGGTTTTTCTCGATGCGGCATTTTCAGGGCTGCATGTAATGATGACGTATTCCATGCCGTGCTTTTTTGCAAGTTTGAACAGCAGCAAACAAGCCTTGCCTGCGTAGTGTTGGCCTCTGTGCTCCTGCTTTATCTCGTAACCGATGTTTCCGCCGTAATAGGTGTTTTCATTGTGCCCAATGCGAAAATCGCAAGCGCCTACCTCGGTTCCATCCTTTCGACAGATTGTAAAGTAATAAGCGGGCAGCCATTTTTTCGCCTCGTCACTGTTTGCCGTTTTATCAAGCCGCAGGCAAATTTCGTCGTTCTGCAAAAATTCCGTATTCACAAACATGAATATCCCCCCTTGTGAGCAAAAGAGACAGGTTTTTACCTGTCTCTCTCTATTACATTTGCCGGTTACGCTTCAGTTTACCGTTTTCTTTACCTTAATACGGGTCATTGCGCGAACAAGCGCGATTTTGGAGCGAACCACATCATCGGTGCTTTTCGGTGAACGCACACGCGCGCGCGCGCGCTCATACGCCTCCTCTGCACGGTGAATGTCGATTTCATCCGGCCATTCGCAGGCCTGCGAAAGGAGCATGGCGCCGCGCTTGGTTACCTCAAGAAAGCCCTCGGAATGCGTAGCCTCCAGAGTTTTTCCGCCGTGTAGCTTGATTTTCATAACGCCCACGCCAAGCGCCGTCACCATGGGTTCATGCCCCGCAAGCACGCAAAGCTGGCCGTCGATGGTCTCTACGGTAAGGATCTCGACCTCGTCGTTAAAAAACTCGCGTTCGGGCGTAATGACGCTCAGGTGAAAACTGTTCATGCCTTACCTCGCTCTTGCGCGCACTTCATCGAGATTGCCGGCCATGAGGAACGCCGTTTCCGGAATGTCGTCGGCTTCGCCGTTGACGATCTGCTCAAAACCGCTGATGGTTTCCTCGATGGTAACATACTGGCCGGGCACGCCGTTGAACGCGGCCGCCACATGAAGCGGCTGCGAAAGAAAGTTCTGCATTTTGCGCGCGCGGTATACGATGAGCTTATCTTCCTCGGAAAGCTCGTCCATGCCGAGAATGGCGATGATATCCTGAAGCTCGTGGTAGCGCTGCAAGCTTTCCTGTACGCGCCGCGCAACGGTATAGTGGCGAAGGCCCACAACGTCGGGCTCGAGGATGCGCGAGGTGGATTCGAGCGGGCTTACCGCCGGATAAATACCGATTTCCGCGATGGAACGCGAAAGCACTGTCGTCGCGTCAAGATGTGAGAAGATGGACGCGGGAGCGGGGTCCGTAAGGTCGTCCGCGGGAACATACACCGCCTGTACGGAGGTGATGGA
>DLFZ01000130.1:0-197 GCA_002482435.1 Christensenella sp. UBA7707 | reverse complement strand
GTAGCGAGCGTAGGCTGGTAACCAACCGCCGAGGGCATACGCCCGAGCATGGCGGAAACCTCGTTGCCTGCCTGTACGTAACGGAAGATGTTATCGATGAACAAAAGCACGTTCTGGTTCATTTCGTCGCGCATGTATTCGGCCATGGTAAGGCCGGCAAGCGCTACGCGCATACGCGATCCCGGCGGCTCGTTCAT
>DLFZ01000249.1 GCA_002482435.1 Christensenella sp. UBA7707 | reverse complement strand
ATCCTTCCATACTTTTGCGGCGGCGGCGCGTTCAACATTTTCCTCATCCGCCAGTTTGTGCGTACCATCCCGCGTGAACTGGATGAGGCGGCGACCATCGACGGCGCGGGTCATTTCCGCATTTTGACGAGCATCATCGTGCCTTCCATCAAACCCGCGATGATCGTTGTGGCTTTGCTTCTGTTCATTACCATATGGAACGACCTTTTGCAGCAAACCATTTACATCAATACCTCCGAAAATTTCACGATCGCCATCGGTCTTTCCCAGTTCAAGGGCTCGCTTAAGTCCGACTGGTCGGCCATCATGTGTGCCACATGCATGTCGTTTTTGCCCGGCATCCTCTTCTACTTGATCGGGCAGAAGTACTTTGTTGAGGGTATTGTTATGACGGGCATGAAAAACTGAGGCAAACGGGAGCATTCAAAAAATGAACCGGTTTTTTCAATGGCGGTTTGCGCCGAAAAGAAAAGACGCTTCTTCGCCCCCGCAAAGCGGTATCGGGCTCTATTTCTACGTGCTCGTGACGCACTTTTGGAAGTTCGTAACGCTCAACTTGCTTCTTGTGGCGTTCGCGCTGCCCGTCGTTACGCTGCCGGCGGCAACTTGCGCGGTAAACCGCGTTTGCGTTTTGCTGATACGGGAAGGCAACTGCTTTTTGTGGGACGACTTTTTTAAGGAATTTCGCAGCAGCTTTCGCAAAAGCCTCCCGATGGGGCTGTTGTTTGGTGTGGGGATTGCGGCTGGCTATTACCTAGTGAGCCTCGGCCTTTCAAACGTACAAAGCATATTCGGTATGCTGTTTTTGGCAACGGGACTTTTTCTTTCAATCGGTACGGCGCTGCTTGGCAGTTGGACTTTTGCTCTCCTGGCAATGCTTCCGCTTCGCTGCGCGGATGTTTTAAAAAACGCCCGTGCGCTTACGGGGCTGGAAGGAAAACGGGATATAGCAATCCTTGCTACGCATGCCGCTGTTCTTGCGTTTACGCTTATGTTGCTCCCGTTTTCCTTAATACCGTTGCCGTTGTTTCTTCTTTCTCTGGCGCAGTATACGGTTTGCTTTCTCGTGAACACCGCGGTGCAGCAGCGCGTGATCGCGCCGTTTGAAGCCGCACAAAAGGCAAAGGAAGCGCTTCAGTAAACCTGTAAACGCCAATAGGCTGTTATACACGCCGACACGCAGCTTATGCTCCGTGTCGGCGCTTCGTTCTATAAAGTTAAAAATTCGAATCCCTGAAAACGTTTTCTCAAAATCATGCAAACAGGATGTTTTGGCAGAAGGCATTTACATGGCCAAACAGGAGAGATTTCATTCGGGTATTAAAAACAGAAGAGGAAAATAGCAAACTGCNNCAACAGAAGGGGAAAATAGCAAATTGCTTTTTTCCCTTTGAAAGAATACCGTAGTTGAATAATTGTTTGCTTTTCGCAAGTTCACCCCTGTTCAATGTACCGTTTCGGGATTGTTTTACGGCTCCTCTCTCACATAGCGAAATCGCTTTACCTGCATACCATCCCGTTCCACAACCTCATTCCACATAGCGGCCGGGCGCACCCAAATGCCGCGTTCGCCGTACAGCGCACGGTAGACCACCATATCCTCTCTCGTTTCCGAATGCTTCGCTAAGTATAAAAGTTCGTATTCGTTGCCTTTAAAATGCCGGTATATGCCCGGTTTGAACTCGTCCATAAGGAGCGCCCTCAATTCTTTCCTGTGTTCACTGCGGTATTTCTGCTAGTTCCCTTTCGATCAGCGCCGAGGCGATGCGAAGCGCCTTGATGCGGCGGATTAGCAGCGTGTGCTGGGAAGTGCCCTCCTTCAATTTTGGCTGCGCCTTTTCGCACTTGCCGATGGTAGAGACGATAGCCCGAAGGGCTTCTTCCAATTCGCCTTTTGTAAAGTTCTCCATAGAATCCCCTTTGCAAACAATGTGCTCTATTCGAAACGAGAAAGTGAATCTACGATTTCCATACCATTTAGAATTTTGCATTCAGTGGGAAGCGAAAGTTTTCGCTGCGCTGGAATGCAGCTTGTCCTACCCCTGGTTAAATTTTATACCGTAAACGGCATCTCTTCAAATCTAAATTTTGCTTTTACGCACATGGGGCAAAAACGTAATTCAGAATGCAGGCGATCCTCTTGTGCGAGTTTATCTTTTCAACACGCTTCTTTTATGCTATCGTATAACTGTGCGCGCGGAGAACCATCTGTGCGTGTACAGACGAGGTGATAATCACCCTATATCAGAATATCTAGCTAGAGAGGAGCATGTTTTTTGATGCAGTTTAGTCATATGGAGAGTGTTGCAAACCGGGAGGTTTGCAGCAAATAAACGCCGCATTCCTCCCAAAAGGAAGATTTGCTAACTTTTTGGAGGAAGTATTGCATGAACCGAGAAAATAAACGCAGGCAATATGAGAAAGGGTATTTTAAAACTCATGCCTGCAATGATATATTTACCTGTAAGGTTTGCGACCGCCAAGTTTTTCCCATGGGGGCAGGGAGCGATCATCGCAACCATTGTCCAAACTGCCTTTCGAGCCTGCATGTAGACGTGGAACCCGGAGACAGGGAATCCGACTGCGGCGGTATCATGGAGCCCGTGGCAGTATGGGTACGAAAAGGCGGTGAATGGGCGATCATCCACCGCTGTCGCAGGTGTGGGGGATTTTCGTCTAACCGCGTTGCGGCGGATGATAACCCCATGAAGCTTATGAGCATTGCCATGAAGCCTCTTTGCGAGCCGCCTTTCCCGTTGGAGCGCATAGAGGAGATGACCGCTTTGATGGGCGGTGAGGGAAGCATACGCTTGCCGCGGTGAAGGCTTTACCCTATTTGTCACAAAAAATCCCGCTTGGCGGGGATATAGAGAACACGGGCTGTATTGCAAGAAAGAAGCGATATCGTCCGTGTTCTTTGCTGATTCCTTGGTTTGTGCTTGAGACAATGATGGTTTTCATGATGTTGCCTCACGAAATAAAATCCGCGCTGCATGCTTGTTTTTCGATGCGTCTCAAACAAACAGAATGCAAAACCGGCAAATTGCTTTTTGCCTTTGAAAGAATATCGTTACCTTATCTTTTCTTTACGGTTTGGTGTAGCCTATCCACACGGTTAGCCAATACGGAGCGGCTGCATTGAAAGCTTCAATGATAAGCTCCGACCGAATGCATGGATCGACTTTGGCTCAAGTATCCCGCCGGAGCCAGTGATTGTAAACATTGCTTGTATGCGAAAATAGGGGGGAGGGGCATATGCGCTTTAAGGCAGCGCAAACTCCGGAAGCGCTTCGGACTTCACTGACAGAAGCGTCATAACGCAAGGCCGAGCATCATCCTTATTTCACTACACATCGTTGATAACGGAGTAAAAACCGCTTTATATTGGTTGCAATGGCTTGACAAACCAAACAAATAAAGGTATATTGCTATATGTAAGTTAAGCGCTAAACGTATCTTCGAAAACTCGCAAGACAGCTTCAAACTTTATAGGGGGTTTATCATGAAAAGGCACATCGGAAGCTTGGCTATCCTCGTAGTTCTGTGTATGCTGCTTGCGGCATGCAGCGGCAATACTGCGGGTCCAACCGTCGAACCAACCGACGAACCAATCGTCACCCCTCCGGCCGAACTTGCCGCGCAATCGGATGAGGTGGTTGATGCCGACCTTACTTGCACGATAACCTTGGGCAATTGGCCGGCGGACACGGCTCCTGCTGCTGAGCTGGCCTTGTTTGAGGGCTATAAGGCCACCATGGCGAAGCAATACCCCAACGTAACGCTGGTACCCTCCTATTATTCCTATACGCTCAGCAACTACATCAGTGCGGCAAAAGGCGGAACCGCGCCCAGTATTTTTCAGCCGCCGTTCACTGATCCGCAATTGCTGATCAGTCAAGGGTTGGCGGGCGATGTGACCGACGCGCTGGCGGAGTTCGGCGTTTTGGAAAAGTTCAGCCCGGCATTTATCGAACTGTTGGGTGACGAAAACGGGCGCATCTATGGCTTGCCCCGCGAGGGTTATGTTCTGGGCATGCACATCAACATCAATCTGTTTGAAGAAGCAGGCTTGATGACGGAAGACGGTCTGCCCATGTACCCCACCACGTTGCAGGAACTGGCAGAGTATGGTCAGATTATAAAGCAAAAAACGGGCAAGGCCGGACTCGTTTTCCCGGCCAGCGAAACCTATGGCGGATGGCTGTATACCAACATCGCGTGGAATTTCGGCGCGGTGGGAGAAAATGCCTTGGAGGTTCAGCAGGAAGATGGCCGCTGGGTATGCAATTTTACCTCGGATGCGGCAGTCGCCGCGATGGAGTATATCAAATCCCTGCGCTGGGAGTATGATATTCTCAATGCGGACGCGACCACAACCGACTGGGCAGGCGCGCACTCGGCGCTCGGCACGGGCGAAGCGGCTATGAATTTTGCCGCCGACGATTCGGTAGATCAACCGACTGCCGGCAAAGGTCTGCCCGTTGATAAATTCGCCCTAGTTCCATTCCCGGCCGGCCCCGCGGGTGCATATGCGCTTACGGGCGGAACCTGTTATATGTTCGCGCCGAACCTTACCCGCGATCAGGCGGTCGCACTCATGGGCTACCTCAAAATCATCGGCAAACTGCCCTTCTTGGATGATGATATCGTCGCCGGGATGCGTGCGGACTACGCTGCCAAGCGGGAGCGCGGTGCACCCGTTTTGCCGCCCATCACCGCATGGAACGACGAAGCATATAACGCCAAAAAGCTCGAGATCGTAAACGAGTATTCCAATGTTGACATGCGGCTCTACAATGACTTTTTCGATTCTTTGACCGACGGCACAATCAGCTTAAAGGGCGAGGAGCCGGTATTCGCGCAGCAACTCTATCGGGAGTTGACCTCGATTGTACAGCGAGTCATCACCCGGGAGGACGCGGACGTTTACAAAGGGTTGGAACAGGCTCAGCAGTCCTTCCAAGAATACCTGGATGACGAAATCAATAAGTAACAAATGAGCGCGTCGGCAAAGCCATGGGCTTTGCCGACGCACTTGCTTTGGTGGGCCTAAAATGGTTTCAAAATAGGCGGCAAATTGTCGGTGGTCCTTGCCGCCTGTAGATGGCTTGGTCGTTGCATTTTAAAAAACGGGGGATGATTTGATGAAAAGGCCCGCGCGCCGCCGCATGCCCGGAAAAGGGAAAGAAACGCTGATAGCCTGGCTTATCATGCTGCCGGGCATTGTTTTGTTTGCGTTTTTCCTGTGGGAGCCGCTGCTGGAAAGCATGCGGATGAGCCTGTATCATACAAAGAATGTTGAACTGCTGGAGTTTGTTGGGTTTGACAACTTTATCAGCGTTTTCAACAAGGCAGACTTTATACAAGCGCTCATCAACACATTTTCCTATACTTTTTGGTCCTTGTTGATCGGCTTTCTACTGCCCATCTTTATCGCATTTGTGATCGGGGAAACGGCACGGAGCAAGGGCTTTTTCCGAACCGCCGCTTACCTCCCTAATATTCTGCCCGGGCTTGCTGTTATCATTTTATGGACGGCTTTCTTCTCCGCCGAAAAGTCGGGCGTGGTCAATATCCTGCTCAGTAAACTCGGGATAGCGCCTAAGGCCTATCTCAGCCAGGCAGGCTATGTTATACCGATTATTGTGCTTGTTGCAACATGGAAGGGCGCAGGGGCAACCGCCTTGATCTATATGGCCAGCATGGCCGGTATCAACCCGGAGCTATATGAGGCTGCGGCCTTGGACGGCGCAGGCATTTTCAAACGGGTTCGCCATATCATGCTGCCGGCTATCTTCAAATTGGGCAGTACCCTCCTGATTCTCCAAATCATTTCCATCTTCCAAATCATGTATGAGCCGATGGTGCTGACCCGCGGCGGCCCGGACAATGCGTCCTTGTCGCTGATGCTGCTTATGTGGCGCTATGCGTTTGGCGGGTCCATGGACTTCGGCAAAGCCTCCGCTGTGGCTGTCATCATTACCGTGATTTTGCTCGCGTTTACCGCCTTGTATTCCGTTGTGAACCGGCGGAAAACGGATTGGGAATAGAAAGAGGATAGTATGGCAAAAGAAAAGAACACACTGCCTCGCACAGGGGTAATTCGAGAATACGACATACATACGCCGGGTGTAAAAGCTGGGCTTGTGGTGATCTATGCCATTTGCATTGTAATGGTCATTGTATCGCTTTTTCCCATCCTGTGGGTTCTATTGGCCGGATTCAAGGATTTGAAAGAGTATATGTCGAGCACGGCCATTCTTCCTCAGTCCTTTGACTTTACGGGGTATGTCAAGACGTGGACGCAGCTGGATATTGTGAAGAATTACCTTAATTCACTGTATGTTGCCGCCGGCAGCGTTGTTTGCGCACTGGTTTTCAACGGTCTTTTGGCCTATGGCCTTTCTATCTTGAAACCGAAAGGACACAAAATCATCCATAAGCTGGTGATGTTTTCGCTTTTAATGCCGGCAACCATCAGCATCGTCCCCCTGTTTATGAACATTCAGCGCCTCGGGTTGGGCGGCTTTTTCACGCCGCTTTGGCTGCAATGCGGGGCCAGCGCTGTCTATGTCGTCCTCTTTATGCAGTTTTTTGAATCCATTCCATATTCCATTATTGAGGCCAGCCGCATCGACGGCTGCTCACCGCTGCAAACATTCTTCCGCATTGTCCTGCCGCTGTCCAAGCCCATCTGCGTGGTTATCGCAATTTTTGCCATCAATGCGGCATGGTCGGATTTTCTGCTACCCTATCTGGTGCTCGGTAACGGTCCTTGGCAGACCGTCATGGTACGCCTGTTTGTATTCAGCACGCAGCAGACCATCAATTATGATGCTTTGATGCGCTCCGTCGTGTTCTCCATGATACCGCCCATCATCCTCTTTGTCGTTTTTCAAAAGAAGCTTACCCAAAACATCGTGACTGCAGGGATAAAGGGTTAGCGGGGCGATCGTTCGAATGAAAATCATTGTAATTGTTGCGAGGTATGGATGTGGCGAAAGTTGCCGATAAGTATTTTTTGACCGATCCTTGGAAGGTAATAGAGCAAGGCTTTAACCCTGATTATGCGCGTGTGAGCGAATCTGTTTTTGCATTGTCCAATGAAAATTTGGGCGTACGCGGCTGCTTTGACGAGGGCGGGAGCGTAGACAGCCTGCGAGGCGCCTACACAAACGGCGTATATGATCTGGAAAACCTGCCGAGATCCTATCGCGGTATCGTAGATAAGACTCATTTTATGATTCCATCGGCAGATTGGTTGATGACCAGTCTGTCGGTCGACGGCGAAGTTTTGGATCTTGGAAAAGTAAACTTCAGCGACTTCGTTCGGGAGCTTGATATGCGCTCCGGGACGATGACACGAAGCTTTGTTTGGCATACAAAATCCGGAAAGGATTTGTGCCTTAGCTTTCTTCGTTTTTTGGATATGCGCCATGGTGAACGCGCCTATCAGCGCATCACCCTAGAGGCTCTCAATTTCACCGGGCCTGTTGAATTGACGGCGGGCATATCCTTTGATGTGCTCCATGAGGGGAGGCGTGCTTGCTTTTGGGGCGATGCCCGAGTTGAGCTTTCGGGGAACAGCTGCGCCGTGCAATCCCGCACCCTCCTATCGGGGCAGGAGGTTTTTGCGGCTGCTCTGTGGGATGTTCCGGGTGCTTGCCGGGGAAAACAGCAAAGCAAAACAGCGTCGCTTGAAACCACGCTTTTGCTCGAGAAGGGGAAAGTGCTCCACATTGACAAAAGGGTCGTGGTACTGTTTGACGGAACACAAGGTGAGGCCTTATGGCAAAACGGACAAGCCGCCCTGCGCAAAACGGCCGGGGTTTCTTTAAATCAGGCGCTGGAGGCTCAACAAGCTTATTGGGCGAAACATTGGCATATTTCGGATGTGGTAATCGAGCCGGACGGCACGGATGAAAGCGCGGCTGTGGCTGAAGAACAGCAGGGGATCCGCTTTTGCAGCTTCCAAATGGCGCAGATCTACAATGGCGGGAGTGTGCGCCATAACATCGGCGCCAAGGGTCTGACGGGTGAAGTGTACAACGGCCATGCCTTTTGGGACACCGAGGCGTGCTGCCTGCCCTTTTACCTGTTCACCAATCCGGCGGCGGCAAAAGCTCTGCTTATGTTCCGTTACAATACGCTGCCACAGGCGATGGAACGCGCCAAAATGCTTGATTGCGAAGGCGCTTGTTTTCCTGTTGCTACACTAAACGGCGATGAGGCATGCACGCTATGGCAGCATGCAAGCTTGCAATTCCAGCCCAGCACCGCGGTGGCCTATGGTATTTGGCATTATGAGCGCGTCACCGGCGACTTGGAATTTTTATGGGAATATGGGGTCGAAATGCTTTTGCAGATCGCCCGCTTTTTGGTGAGCCGCGTTTCGCAAAGCTCGATTACGGGAAAATACGGGTATTACGGCGTAATGGGTCCGGATGAGTTTCATGTGATGGTCAACAACAATGCATATACCAATTATATGGGCAAGCGTTCTCTTGAATATGCGCTTGAAACGCTACGCGGCATGAAAGCCAAAAAGCCGGAGCTATATGCGGCATTTTGCGAAAAAACCGGCTTGCGGGAAGATGAACTGCGCAAATGGGAAAACATTGCGGCCAACATGACCATGCCCATGAAAGCCACAGGTTTGATTGAGCAGCACGACGGTTACTTTGACTTGCCTCATATCGATATTCATGCAATACCTATTTCCGAATTCCCCCTGTATGACCATTGGTCCTACGACCGCATCTACCGCACCGATATGATCAAACAACCCGATGTGCTGATGTTTCTCTACCTGTATAACGCCTCCTTTTCGCGCGAGGTCAAGCGGATCAACTATGAGTTTTATGAACCGCGTACGATCCACGAATCCTCTCTGTCGCCGTCCGTCCACTCCATACTGGCGGCCGAGCTCGGGAGGATGGAGGAAGCGACAAACTTCTTCGGCTATGCCACCCGCCTTGACCTTGATAACTACAACCGCAACACCGGCGATGGGCTCCACACCACCAGCATCGCCATGGCGTGGGCCAACATCGTCTACGGGTTTGCCGGCTTGCGCAGCGACGGCGATGTGATTCGCTTTGCCCCGTGCCTGCCTGATCGTTGGAGCCGGCTCCGCTTTTCCCTTTCGTATCGGGGGCGGATCCTCGATTTGGATATGCAAAAGGGCAAAACGCGGTTTACGTTGCGGCATGGTGAGCCAATTGAGCTGCTGGTATATGAAAAACGATACAAGCTTGACGCGGATGGGTTGATCGTTTCCGACGAATGAAGGGGCGAATACATTGGACGTTTGGAATTACACACAAGAGGGATATCGGCAGGAAGATACGGTAACGAACGGAAATCGCTTTCTGATCGGCAACGGCTACATGGGGTATCGCGGCACCGTGGAGGAATGGGGCAAATCAGAGCTTGCCGCCGTGAACCTCGCTGGTGTTTATGATCGAAACGGCGAGAAATGGCGAGAGCCTGTAAACGCGCCAAACGGCCTGTTCGCAAAGCTTTTTGTGAACGGTGAGGCGATGGCGCTTGGAGAAGCCGCCCCCTTGGCGCACGGCCAAACCGTAAACTTCCGCCATGGCATATATAGCCGCGATACGGCGTTTTCCGCCGTGCGGCTCCAAAGCGAGCGGATTGCCTCCATGGCACAACCGCACCTGCTTGCCTGCCGCTTAACGCTGACTTTCCAAGCAGACGGCGAAGCCGAGCTTTTGGCGGGGATTGCAACTGACCTATGGGATATCAACGGCCCCCATTTGTTTGATTATTCGTATCAAACCGGTGCGATTCTTTCGGCGCAAGCGCGAACGGGTGAGCTTAACATCCCCGTGGCGGTAGCACAATCCGCATATTGCGATTTTGCCTGTGAAGAATTGCGTGAGGCAAACGGGCTTGGCGTATACCGTCGCATCCGGTTTGCCGCAAGAGCGGGGGAGGCGTATACNNAGAAGAGTCACGCGAAGCAAATGAGCTTGGTGTATACCGTCGCATTCGCTTTGGCGCAAGGGCAGGGGAGGCGTATACGGTCACCCTGTTTGCTGCGGTGTTCACCGGCATGGATGACCCTATGCCGAGAAAACTTGCAACCGCCCTCTGTGAAAAGGCGTTGGCCGATGGTTTTCCTAGCTGCCTCGCTGCTCATAAAAAGGCATGGGATGAAATTTGGAAGCATTCCGCCGTGGAGCTTATAGGCTGTGAG
>DLFZ01000220.1:12316-25348 GCA_002482435.1 Christensenella sp. UBA7707 | reverse complement strand
CCGCCGCCCCCGCGCCCGCGCAGATTGGAAAGGGAAATTTCCTGAATCACCTCATCGGGCGTCATTTCAAATAGCGCCTTTTCAAACGCCGCATAGCCACCAAAGCCAAGGTATTCATGGATGGAGGTCGCATCGATGTGCCCGCAGTGACCTAGCACCAGCCGCGTCTGTTTGTGATAAAACGGAATGTCATCCTGCTTTTTGTAAACAATGCTGCCGTCGCAAAAAGCGAGGCGCGCAATGTGCTCGCCACGCACGATGGTTTTTTCTACAATCTCTTCGCAGTCCTCAAGCTTTACCTTGGTATACAGGTACCCCTGCGGTTCAACGCGCACGAGCGGCCCCAATTCGCAAAAACCATGGCAGCCGCTTTTTTTGAGCCCCACGCTTGTGCCGTGCGGTTCTTTTTCGAGTTCGACCGTGCAGGGAATGTTTCTATCGGACAAAAGGGTTTGGAGCCTGTCGTGGATTTCGAGGGAGCCGCTCGATATACAGCCGGTTCCCGCGCAAACAAGTATTTTTTTTGTTTGGGCCGAAAGGGAAGCGGCGTAAGCTTTGCGGCACGAACAAAGGTCTTCGCGATTTTTTAACATAGTGTTATAGTTCCCTCCTGAGTGCTGCGATCAGTTCCGATGCCTTTTCGGGCGTCATGGCGGGGTACACCTTGTCGTTTACCGTAATGACGGGTGCGAGCCCGCACGCGCCCAAACAGGCTACGGTTTCAAGCGTAAACGAAAGGTCGCCGCAGGTGTGTTCGCCCTCCTTCAGCCCAAGTTCCTCACGAAGCCTCGCGAGGATAGGGATGGACTTGCGGATGTGGCAGGCAGTGCCATCGCACACTTTGATGATAAATTTGCCTTTTGGCTCAAGCGAGAAGTTTTCGTAGAAGGTGGCGATGCTGTAAATTTTCGCTTCGCTCAGCGCAAGCTTCTTTGACAGCAACGGGAAAACCTCCCGCGGCAGGTAACGGTACTTCTCCTGAATGTCCTGCAAAATGGCGATCACAGCGCTTTGGCGGCCGCCGTGATCCGCAACGATGCGGTCCAATTCGGCGCAATAGTCGGCGTTGTTCATACGTAGGCTCCTTTAAAAATTAAAAGTAACTGATCTTAACGTTTTTGCCCATCTGCCTAAGGCATTGAGAGAGCTCTTCCACTAGGTTCATCTTAATGCTAAAGTTGATGGGGAGATGTGGGTTTTGGTGCGCGGGGTTTACGGCTCTGCCCACAAAAAAGCTGATGTCGCTTGCTTCTTCAAAAAGCAGACACGCAATTTTCGACGCGCCGTCCTCGCGCGCACACCACTGTTCATAGCGTGTGTTTGGCCCCGCATAGTCGCGGGCGTACTCCAAAACCTTGTTGATTGTAATAACGCCCTCTGTCACAAGATCAACGCCCTCTATTTCGGCAGTCGGAGGAATGTCGGGGGCCACATAGCATGGCATCGAGGTGCTGAGCGGCTTTTTAAGATAGTCCGCGGCGAGCGTGGAGGTTGTGCCGCCGCAGACGATGTGCTTGCCCTCTTTGGAAAAAAAGAGCGCCATCATGCGGTTTACATCTGCGGGATCGGAGGGGGGGCCAATCATAAGGTTCATGGGCGTGCGCCTGCGTATTTTTACGGTGCAGACGGTGGCATCGTCGCCGGGTTTTCCTTCATAAAGCGTGCGGCATTCATCAAGAAGCATCGCGCTTATGGTTTTTGCTGTGCGCGTTGGGTCATGTATCGCTTCGAGAAATGCCGTTATCTCCTCGCGCCTCCAGCCGAAGTTGAGCGAAAGACCCACGCCTGCGTGTTCCACGCCGTCGCTGAACGCAACGAAGGTATCGCCCTCATGGAGCTGCAGCTTTGATTTAAAAATGGTCTTATCCCCGATGATCTCGGAGGTTTGCGGGTAGTCGAAGCTTGTTCCGCCGCGAACAAGGATTGCCTTCGGGTTGTCGAACTGGATAAGCTCCGCTTCAAGATTCTCGTCGATGCGCAGTATGGTAAAGGTGGAATAGGCGATTTGCCTGGTTTTGCATATGGGGAGCGTGGCGGCCATGGCTTCCACACATTCCTTAAGTGACAGCGAATTGGCGACCATCGTCGAGATGAGCTTTGCGGTAAGCGTGGATAGAATGCTTGCCTTCACACCGCTGCCAAGCCCGTCCGCAAGCACCGCCACCAAAGCGTTTTCATCCTGCCGTACAACCTCTACATGATCGCCGCAAAGCTGCTCGGCGAACTTGTTGACGCTCATATATCCAACGTCGGTACAAAGGTCATTCATTCGACAGCGACTCCTTTAGCTTGGTAAGCACAACTTTCGTTTCGGCAGTTGTTTCGCCCAAAAGCGAGGCGATTTCCTGCACGGCGCGCATCTGCTTGTTGATCACCTTGTCGGCGATTTCCATGGTTTTGCGGCTGATTTCCTCGCGGCTCATGCGCGCGCGCGCCTCTTCGGTCACGTCGCGCATGAAGCAGATGATGATGTGGTAGCTCTTGTCGTACACCACTGTTTGATCCACATACCTGCCGTATTCGGCAAGGTACACGCGCTTGTCGCGGATGCTTGCTGAACTCTGGTATACGTCGAGGAAGGGCGTGGGGTCGAGAATGCAAACGACCTGCTGGTTGAGCACGCTTTTGGGGTCGCGTATGTTCATTAGACTGCATGCCGCGCCGTTGATTTGCTGCACTTCAAGGCTTTCGTTGAGCACTAGAATGGCGTTTGGTGTGTTGCGGATGATGTTATCGGAAAAGGACTCCGCCTTCTCCTTTAGGTATGGCAGGCACATGGTGAGATCGGCTTTGCCAAGAAGCACCGCCTCCGCTTTTTCGCGGCAGGAGTTGTAACCGCAGCTGCCGCAATTGAGCTCGTCGGAGGGCGTGGATTTGCCAAGTTTCAAGAGAATCTCCTCGATGGCCGCACCGCCAATGTGAATGACCCTTTTTGCAAGCGAGGGCATTTCCTTCTTGAGCGCAGCTTCGGGCGGGAAGTAAACGCTAAAATCTTCCTTGCCGGCGCCGCGGGTGATCGTGGCAAAGTCCTTAATGGGGGAACGTCGCTTGCTTGCCATCGCCGGCCCGCCCACGCAGCTACCTGCGCAGGCGGACATCTCGATGAAGCATTTTGAAAGACCGTGGTTCAATACGTCTTGAATGGCATCGATGCAGTTTTCGATGCCGTCTACGCTGAAGTAGGTATAATTAGGGTTATCCGCAGCCATTGTGCGAAGAATGCCGCCTGCCGTGGGGAACAGGCGTGCTTTGCCGTGTTCCGCCACATCCCCAACCGTTTCAAATTCAATATTTTCTTCGGCGAGCCAATTTGTAAGCTCCTCGAAGGTAAGCACGCAATCCACGGAACCGGGGTATTGCGCGGCCTCGTTTATTTTTGAAATACAGGGACCTATAAAAACGGTTTTAGCATCCGGAACGCGCTGCTTGATGTCCATGCAGTGCGCCTGCATGGGGGAGATGATCGGCGCAAGAAAGGGGAGCGCTGCCGGATAATGCTTTTGGATGAGAAGGTTTACCGTGGGGCAGCAGGAGGAGATGATCACGTCGCTTTCGTCGCGGTCAACAAGCACGTCGTACTGTTTTTTTACGACTGTTGCGCCGCGTGCAGTTTCCTCCGCACCCGCAAAGCCCAGTTTTTTGAGCGCCTGCTCCATGGCGGTAATGGTAACGCCGTCGAAGCTTGCCGCAAATGAAGGGGCGACGCTCGCGTAAACGGGCACGCCGGAGGCGATGAGCGCCTTCGCAACAGGGAGGTCGTCGCGGATCTCCTTCGCGTTTTGCGGGCACACCACAAAGCACCTGCCGCACAAAATACATTCGTCGCCGATGATGTTGGCCTGCGCGTCAAAAAAGCGTATGGCTTTTACCGGACAGTTGCGGATGCATTTGTAGCAGTTTTTGCAGTTGGATTTTTTTAGTTGCAGGCAGTCCTCCATGGTGCTTCCTCCTCTGTGCGCCTATGGCACGAGCGGCGTCAAAGCCGCGTCATGATCTCTTTTTCAAAAAAGACATCAAGGTTATCCAGGCATAGCGAAAAAATCTTTTCCTCAAGTTTCACGCATACCCCGCCGGTGCAGTTGCCCATGCAAAATGCCCCGCATAGTTTGAGCTTTTCAGAAACCCCATGTTCCTCGGCCATGCGCTGTAACGCCTCAACGACCGCTTTCGAACCCTTGAGGTGGCACGAGCTTCCCAGACATACGGTTACTTTCATTCGTTTACCCTCCTGAGCGCATCTTCGCGCGGTGCTTGCGCGCTGGTGGTTTCCCGCCTGCCGTAGTAGGCGTTTTGGTACATTTCGCGTAGTTCTTTAAACAGCGGGTAGCGCGGGTTCGCGCCGGTACACTGGTCGTCGAACGCCTGTTCCACCATCTCATCAAGGCGGCTGCTGAACGCGGCTTCCTCAATGCCGTACTCCTTTATGGTTTTCTTGATGCCGACCTTTTGCTTGAGCGCTTCGACAGCCGCAATCAGGCTTTCAAGCTTCTCCGCGTTCGTCTTTCCGCCAAGGCCCAGATAATCCGCGATCTGAGCGTATCTTTCGAGGGTATGCGGGTAGCCGTATTGCGGGAAAGTGCCCATTTTTGCGGGCGTTTCGGAGGCATTGAAGCGTATTACCTCAGCAATCATCAACGCGTTCGCCACGCCGTGGGGCAGGTGGTGAAAGGCCCCAAGCTTGTGCGCCATGGAATGGCAGATGCCTAAGAATGCGTTTGCAAAGGCCATGCCCGCCATCGTTGCGGCGTTGGCCATCTTTTCACGCGCCAAGGGGTCGTTCGCGCCGTTATCGTAGGCGCGGGGCAGGTATTCAAAAATCACTTTGAGCGCCTTGAGCGCCATCGCGTCGGTATAGTCTGTCGCGAGCATGGAGGCGTACGCTTCGAGCGCATGTGTCAGCGCATCGATGCCGGAGGCAGCCGTAAGCCCCTTCGGTGCATCCATCATCATGTCCGCATCCACAATTGCCATTTTGGGCATCAGCTCATAATCGGCGAGCGGATATTTCACGCCGGTTTCTCCGTCGGTAATCACAGCAAACGGCGTTACCTCCGAACCGGTGCCCGCCGTGGTGGGCACAGCGATGAAATACGCCTTTTCACCCATTTTCGGGAAAGCGTAAATACGTTTGCGGATGTCGGAAAAACGCATCGCCATATCCATAAAGTCCACTTCGGGGTGTTCGTAAAGCACCCACATAATCTTCGCTGCGTCCATGGCAGAGCCGCCGCCTACTGCAATGATCACATCCGGAGCGAAAGCGCGCATTTCTTCGGCGCCCGCTTTGGCGCAGTCGAGGGTGGGGTCCGGCTCTACGTCAAAAAATGTGACGTGCCGTAATCCCATTTCGTCCAGTTTTTTTGTGACAGGCTTCGTGTAACCGTTGTGATAAAGGAACGAGTCGGTCACGATAAAGGCCTTCTTTTTACCAAGCAAGGTTTTCAACTCATCGAGCGCAACCCCAAGGCAGCCTTTTTTGATGTAGACTTTTTCGGGTGCGCGGAACCATAGCATGTTTTCGCGCCGGTCAGCAACGGTTTTGATGTTCAAAAGGTGCTTCACGCCAACGTTTTCGGAAACCGAATTGCCGCCCCACGAGCCGCACCCGAGCGTGAGTGAGGGAGCGAGCTTGAAGTTGTAGAGGTCCCCGATCGCTCCGTGTGAGGAGGGTGTGTTGACGAGAATGCGGCAGGTTTTCATGCGCGAAACGAATTCGTCCAGTTTTGCTTTTTCGGTGACGGTGTTCAAATAAACGCACGCAGTATGCCCGTAGCCGCCGTCCGCAATGAGTTTTTCGGCCTTGCCGAGCGCATCGGAAAAGGTTTTGGCGCGGTACATGGCGAGCACCGGTGAGAGCTTTTCGTGGGCAAAGGGCTCGCTCAACGCAACGCTTTCCACCTCGCCGATGAGGATTTTCGTTTCTTTGGGAACGTTCACATCCGCAAGCGCCGCAATGGTATGCGCACTTTGTCCAACGATCTTCGCGTTGAGCGCGCCGTTTACAAGAATAACCTTACGGAGCTTTTCGGTTTCCACGGCGTTCAAAAAATAGCATCCACGCGCGGAAAACTCTTTTTTTGCGGCGTCGTAGACGCCTGAGCATACGACGACCGATTGCTCGGAGGCACAGATCATGCCGTTGTCAAAGGTTTTTGAATGGATGATGGAATTGACCGCCAACATAACATCCGCGCTCTCGTCGATGAGTGCGGGGGTGTTGCCGGCGCCTACGCCAAGCGCGGGTTTGCCGCTTGAATAGGCGGCCTTCACCATGCCGGGGCCGCCGGTCGCAAGGATGAGATTGGCCCTTTTCATGGCGAGATCCGTAAGCTCCAACGAGGGCGCGTCGATCCACGCGATAATACCCGCAGGCGCGCCCGCCTTTACGGCAGCTTCCAGCACGACTCGTGCTGCCGCCGCGGTGCATGCCTTTGCGCGCGGGTGCGGGCAAACCATGATGCCGTTTCGGGTCTTGAGTGCCAGCAGGGTTTTGAAAATTACCGTGGAGGTCGGGTTGGTGGTGGGGATGACGGCGGTGATGGTGCCCACGGGTTCCGCGACTTTTTGAACGCCAAAAGCTGCATCCTCTTCGATGATGCCGCAGGTTTTTTCGTTTTTATAAGCGTTGTAGATGTATTCCGAGGCAAAATGGTTTTTGATGACCTTGTCCTCTGCCACGCCCATACCGGTTTCCTCTACGGCGAGCTTTGCAAGGCGGATGCGCTCATGTGCAGCCGCTGCGGCGGCCGCGGCAAAAATTTTATCCACCTGCTGCTGGGTGTAGCCGGAAAAAATGCGCTGCGCGGTTTCGAGCCGTTCAAAGGCCTTTTCGAGTGCATCCACGGTTTCCACGGTTTTGTTGCCTGTAACAAGCTGCATGTTTCTCATATCGCTCTCCTTACTTTGCTTCATAAAGCTGCTCGTTAAGATGCTTGCTTAGCACCGCAAGCGAGCTTGCCATGTTTTCGTTGAGTACGAGTACGTTTTGAGGCACCTTCAACTTGGTGGGGGCAAAGTTCCATATGGCGAGCACGCCGCTTTCCACAAGCGTGTCGCATACGCGCTGCGCGGCGGATTCCGGCACGGTGATGATGCCAGTGCGGATGTTCATGCGCTTGCACAAATCAGAAAGCTTCTGCGCGTTGAGCACCCGCGTGCCGTGTACGAACGTGCCTGCAAGGGTTGGATCGGTATCGAACGCCGCTACAATCTCTAGGCCGTACTGGGAAAAGCCTTTGTAGGAAAGAAGCGCTTTTCCGAGGTTTCCGGTGCCCACGAGCACGGCGCTTCGCGTATCGCCATAGCCCAGATACTGTTCAATGTCAAACAAAAGATCTTGCGTGATGTAGCCGATCCTTGGGCGGCCACCGCTTGAAACAAGCGCGAGGTCTTTTCGCACCTGCACACTGTTGAGGCTGAGCGCCTCGGCAATGGCGGTTGCGGAAATGTTGAGCGCGCCGTTTTGCGGCAGAGACTTGAGGTACTTTACATAAAGGGGTAGGCGTTTGAGGGTTTGCAGCGGGATGGACGACGGTTGCATAGCTAAGCTCCTTTTCCTTGTTTGGAGGGGGTGCGCGGCGTGTAAAAAGCCGGCTGCCGTAGATTTTGACAGCCGGCTTTTAGCTGTTATCGGTTTAAAAATCCACTTCAGTGTCGTAGTAGCAGCACCGCAAAAGCTTTTCCATCTGCTCCGGCACAATCTGCCTGGGGTTGGAGCCGGTGCACGCGTCGCCTACGGCAAGCTCGGCAACCTTTGGAAGCTTTTCAAGAAATTCCCTTTCGTCGATGATGCCGCCCTCATATTCCTTGATGCAGGAGGGAATTTCGAGCATGCGGTTGAGGCCGTTGATGTGCGCGATGAGCGCATCCACAAGCTCTGAAACACTGTCGCCCTTCAGGTGCAAAAAGCGGGAGATCTTAGCGTAACGCTCCGCGGCTTCCTGCTCTTTGGCATTGAAACGGATCACCTTTGGCAGGTACATGGCGTTGGCGCAGCCGTGTACGATATGCCCGCCCGTGTAAGCGGCACCGGTTTTGTGCGCCATCGAGTGGACGATGCCTAACAGCGCATTGGAAAAAGCCATACCCGCAAGGCACTGTGCATCGTGCATTTTTGCACGCGCGTCCATGTCGCCGTTGTAGGAAGGGATGAGATAGCGGCTGATCATCTCAATTGCGTGGAGCGCCAGCGGGTCTGTATAGTTGCAATGCAGCGTGGAAACATAGGCCTCAATGGCGTGCGTCATGGCGTCCATGCCGGTGTGCGCGGTAAGCTTTTGGGGCATGGTTTCAGCAAGGTCGGGGTCAACGATCGCCACATCCGGCGTAATGTTGAAATCAGCCAGCGGGTACTTTACGCCCTTTGCGTAGTCGGTAATCACCGAAAACGCCGTTACCTCGGTCGCGGTGCCGGAGGTGGAAGGAATGGCGCAAAAACGGGCCTTGGTACGAAGGGCAGGGAAGTTGAAGGGGATGCAAAGCGCTTCAAACGTGGTTTCGGGGTATTCGTAAAACGCCCACATGGCTTTTGCCGCGTCGATGGGCGAGCCGCCGCCAATGGAAACGATCCAATCCGGCTCAAACGCGCGCATTTCGGCCGCGCCCTTCATCACTGTTTCCACGGAAGGGTCGGGCTCCACGCCCTCAAACAGGCGGACTTCCATGCCGGCATCCTTCAGGTTTTGCGTTACCTTATCCAAAAAGCCGAAGCGTTTCATGCTTCCGCCGCCAACCACCACGAACGCCCGCTTTCCTTTGAGCGTTTTGAGCGCGTCGATTGCGCCTTTTCCGTGGTACAAATCCCTCGGTAATGTAAAGCGTGCCATTGTTAAGCCTCCAATGATGAATTTTATTTGCGCCTTTCTTTGTTACCATCTTAACAATCGCGCGCTTTGTTGAGAAATATAAAACCGGCATATCGATATATAAATATCGATATGCCGGTATTGGAACGAGACGATTTGAGGAATGTACGTTATGTATATACCTTTTGAGACACTTTGTCTTTTGACTCGTACAGCTTTTTTAAGAACCGTTCGTCCAGTTGTGAAAGGCGGTAGCCTTCCTCGTAAATAAGCGCATCCTTATATTTGTGGTGCGCGCCGCTGCACTTGCGCTGCACGAGCCCGTAGAGGGAAAGAAACTCCTCCGGAATGGGTGACACCCACATATACGTGGAGGGGATGTTGGAAAGCATATCGAACTGGCTGCAACGTTCGTACACATAAATTTTCCGTTTGGTTTTTGCGCTAACGCTCGAATTTGAAGCTGTGCGCGCACTGAGGTAGGGAACGATGTTGTCACCGTGTGTAATCTCCACAAATTTGCTCAGTTTCGCGTACTGCACCTCGGGCACGCTTGCCAAAGGGTGCGCTTTTGACATTACCGCGAGATATTCGAATTCCCAAATCGGTTCGTGCAAAAGCTTTTTTTCGTGCAAGTAGTCGAGAAAGTAGTTTTCATAATCCGTCGGGTAGCGAATGATCCCAAGTCCGTGCCTGTGCTCCGCCACGTTTGCGATAGCTTGCATGGAGTTGGTTTCTTGCACGCTCACATCAATTTCCTTCTGCGCATCAAGCTCCGCTACAAAGTTTGTAAACGCGCGGGCAATGTAACTGCCACGCGGCATGGAAATACGAAAGGCCTGCCGCTCGTCGTTTTCTGGGACGGAAAGACCTTCCATTTTATCGATCTGACGCAAAATGTCTCTGGCGTAGACCAAAAACTCTGCTCCTTTTTTGGTTGGTGCGACGCCGCGCGCGGAACGCTCAAAGATCGTAATACCCAAGGAGTCCTCAAGTTCCTTGATGGCCTTGCTCAGGTTGGGCTGTGCCATGTACAGGTTTTCCGCAGCCTGTGAAATGGAACGCGTTTTTTCCACTTCTACGGCATATTTTAAATGCAGTGTGTTCAAGGTTTGCTTTCCTCCGTAACGCCTGCCGCACCTGCTTCCAGATAATTGGAGAGCACCGCGAGCGAGGCGGCCATGTTTTCGTTTTTGATAAAAATATCCTTTGGTGCGGTTAAGTGGACGGGTGCAAAGTTCCAAACGGCTCGTATGCCGCTTTGCACCAGTGCATCGCAAACGCGTTGGGCTTCACGATCTGGAACCGCAATGATGCCGATCTGTACTCGAAGCCTTTCACACAGTTCACCAAGCTTGTTTACCGAAAAAACCGGCTTGTTTTCGATCTGCGTTCCGACGATGCGCTCATCCACGTCGAACGCGGCGAGGATGCGAAGCCCGTAACTTTGAAACCCTCGGTAAGAAAGCAGGGCCTTCCCAAGCGAGCCCGCGCCCACAAGCACGGCGTCTTTGGTGTTATGATAGCCTAAAATTCCCTCCATGTTCGCAATCAATTCCGTCACCACAAACCCCGTTTTGGGTTTGCCCTTCGAAGGACTTACGGCAGCAAAGTCCTTTCGCACCTGTACTTCGTTCAGGCGCATTGCTTCCGCGACGGCGGGGGCAGCAATTACCGCTGTACCACAGGCGCTAAGCGACTTTAAGTATTGTAAATAATATGGCATGCGCTGAAGCGCCTGCGGCGAAAGAACGACCATGTTTTTTGACCCCCTCGCGCATATTCTATAAAAAATTCAGTATTGCAATATCGATATTATAATACTGGAATCAAGGGTTGTCAAATATTTAGCCGGAATTTACAGCGATCTATTCTACCGTCATGCGCACGCAAACAAAACGGCTTTAATGCGAAATCCCGAGATGGGCAAACGTGTTATTGGGCGCATGCAAATCCGCCCTTCAAGCTCTGCGAAAATGACCAAAGAGAACAGGCTTCCCGTACGAGATGTCTGTTCTTTGTCGTATACCATTGATAAGGTAGATTGTTTGGTACGAAGCATTTACATTGCTAAACAGAAAGGATTACTTTGCGTTATAGACATAACATATTGCAATTTAACTTCCCATTATTGCTATAACTTGAAACAACATAATTTACAAACAAATAAACATACACAACATTAGAATGCATCCAAATCATACCATAATTCACCAAGAAAGTCTTGCTAAGTGAGATAAAAGCGGCAGTAAAGTTAAAAAGGCAGCAAACAATCGCGCCGCCCCAGTAAACACAAAGCCCACCCCGAATTTCTCGGTGTGGGCTTACTATATCCACGTATTATTCTTACTCGTAATTGAACCCGAAAGCGCCTGCTACCATGGTTTTGGCCGTTTCGGAAAGGCCGTTGATCGGCAAATCCTCCATGCGGGTCACAAAATCAATGCCACCGCCTGCTTCGAGGCGCACGTTTTTGGTAAAATACCACACGCCAAGAAGGTTTTCGCTTTCGTCGTAAAAGCCAACATAGGTCATGAAAAAGACGCATTCCGTTGAGGCGGCGTTTGTTACGGTGCCGCTCATGGTGGTGAACTTGGGGTAGTTGTCGGCTAAAAAGAGGTTCGTTACCTCCAAATCGACGCGGGGGTTTTCCGCGGCGGCGCAGGTAAGCTTTGCTTCAAGTGTTACCGCGGTACCGGCGGCGATTGTGGAATCCGTTAGCCAAAGCGTTACAAACGAGGTTTCGCCGGGGGCGACCACGTCGTACTGCGCAAGCACGGGCTCAAATTCGTGTTCCACCGTGGTTTCGCCCGCCCGGAAGGTAAATGCGGCTTTGGTGATCATAACGTTTGCCGTGCCGGTGTTTTTGTAGGCGACCGCGCCGTAAAGAGCGGGGCTTCCGGCTGCTTCGTAGGCGTAGGCGACCGAAGCCGTCGTTTCCACGGAGGCCTTGCCTGCGTTTGTAGGCGCTTCGGTTACAAACGGCGTAAAAACCACACCGCCTTGCGCGTCCTGCGACGCGGAAGGACCTGTGATAGAAACATTTTCAACTGCCTCCTTCGCGCAACCAAACGCGAAAAATGCGGTAAGCAGCAAAACAAAGCTAAGAAACGCGGCTTTTTTCATCATGCCCCGATTATAACACGGCGCACTCAAACCGTCCACAATAGACGGCGGCGGCGGTATTCAATTTAACAATACGGCAACATTTATCTCGAAATTGGTAAAACGCTCGGATTGTGGTAAAATAACGACAAAGATAGTCAAACGGGCTGCGGTTGGCCGCGGCCATATTTTACAATAAAATTTATGTTTCGGAGGGATTGTATCATGGCAAAGAAAACCGTAACCGATATCGACGTAAAGGGCAAGCGCGTGCTTGTGCGCGTTGACTACAACGTGCCCCTCAACGAAAACGGCGAAGTGTCCGACGATAAGCGCATCGTCGCCTCGCTTCCCACGGTAAACTACCTGCTCGAGCATGGCGCGCGCATTATCCTGTGCTCGCACCTTGGCCGCCCCAAGGGCGTTGTTGCGCCGGAATTTTCCATGGCGCCCGTCGCCAAGCGCCTCGCAGCGCTTCTGCCAAACGTGAAGATCTCCTTCGCGTCCGACTGCATCGGCGAAGAAGCCGAAAAGAAAGCCGCCGAACTGAAAGACGGTGAAATTTTGCTGCTTGAAAACCTCCGCTTCCATAAGGAAGAGGAGAAAAACGACCCCGAGTTTGCAAAAAAGCTTGCCGCTCTTGCGGAAATTTACGTTTCCGACGCGTTTGGCACTGTACACCGCGCGCATGCTTCCACCGCGGGCGTTGCGGCCTATCTCCCCGCTGTGGCGGGTTTCTTGATCGGTAAGGAGCTCAGCGTGATGGGCGAAGCGCTCAATAATCCCAAGCGCCCGTTCGTGGCCATTTTGGGCGGCGCGAAGGTATCCGATAAAATCGGCGTTATCAAAAACCTTCTTACCAAGTGCGACAGGCTTTTGATCGGCGGCGGCATGGCCTACACCTTTGTAAAGGCGCAGGGTTACGAAATCGGCAAGTCGCTTTTGGACGCGGAAAACATTGAACTTGCCAAAGAGCTCATGGCCGATGCGAAAGAGCGCGGCGTGCAGCTTCTTTTACCGTTTGATACCGTGATTGCCGACCGTTTTGCCGAGGATGCGGAATACAAAACCGTGGACATCGACAAGATGCCCGAAGGCTGGATTGGCGTTGACATCGGCGAAA